>JAJRWG010000150.1 GCA_024276895.1 Bacteroidota bacterium | reverse complement strand
CATTTGCACACCTGCCAAAAGATAAAGTTTCTTTGAAGCAGGTAAGCGAACTCGTCAAAACGGTTCGCCGTTCCAAACTTCCCGATCCCGAAAAATTAAAGAACGCCGGCAGCTTTTTCAAGAATCCCGTGGTGGATGCCGACCACATGAAAACCCTCAGAAAAACATTTCCCGGAATTCCGGCCTACGATGCAGGAGGCCAAAAGTTTAAGCTTGCAGCTGGCTGGCTGATTGAGCAATGCGGATGGAAAGGAAAACGGCTGGGGGATGCGGGAGTTTATGAAAAGCAGGCCCTGGTGCTGGTCAATTACGGAATGGCAAGCGGCAGCGAAATCCTGAATTTGTCGGAAGCCGTCCGGCAAAGCGTGGAAAAAAAGTTTGGCATCAGCCTCGAAAGGGAGATCAATGTTTTCTGAATCTGCCGGCCCGGCCTTACTATTTTGCTTTTCTTAAATTTGCTGCATAATTGATGTCCTTTTGACCGGAAAATATTTAAAAATAGGCCTTCTGTTGTTACTGCTCACGGGCTTGCTCAGCGGCTGCGCCGTGAAGAAATATCTGAAGGACGACGAATTTCTGATCAACAAATACAGAATCAACCTGAGCAAAAAAAATCCGGCCATCAGCCAGTCGACCCTCAGGACATTTTTGAAACCGGTACCGAATAAAAAGCTGTTGGGCATCAGGTTTAAACTGGGCATTTATTACAAACACCGGAATGGTGATAAGAAGTTCAACAAATGGATGATCAAAAACTTCAGCGAACCTCCTGTTTTTTATGAGCAGGAGGAAGCAGAACGCATCAAGCGCCGGCTGAAACAGTATCTGAACAACATTGGTTTTTTTCATTCCGAGATCCAACTGCAACCCAGGTTCTCCACAAAAACAGTAGATGTTTATTTCAATATCACACCGGCGGAGCCTTACAGGATTTCCGATTTAACCTACGACATCCCGGATTCGCTGTTGCGGTCGTTTGTTTTCAGCCAGCTTGATAAAAGCCTGGTCAAAAAAGGGGATATTTACAATGCCTATACTTTTGATGATGAACGTGATCGCATAACCGACCAATTGCGCAACGCAGGTTATTATTATTTTAACAGGAATTATATTCAATACATTGTTGACAGCAATTACCGGGACCACAAGTTCAGTGTTGTGTTAAAAATTAACCGCATCAAAACGGTTGATGTAACCGACCCCAAAAAGTTTGTTGAAAAAAATCACGACCGTTATTTCATCCGGAAGGTGGATATTATCGGCGATTACAATCCCAAACGTGATTCAGGTTACGATTCGCTGCGTTACGTCATGCACTTCTGGCCCGACACCAATGATTACCAATTTTGGTTTTTGTACCACGACAAATTAAAAATAAAACCCGTTACCTTCAACCCGGCCATCCAGATCAAACCCGGAAAACCGTATTCAGCCGCAGACCTGCAAACCACCTACAAGAGGCTGTTTAACTACAGAATTATCCGTACGGCAACCATCAGTTTCGATACCACGAATGCCGGCAACAGTTCGGACAAGGGCAAAAAATACCTCAACACACGCGTTCAGATTCAGCAGGCTAAACTGAACAGCTTCAGCGCTGAGTTTGAAGGTACCAACTCCAGTGGCGATCTGGGCGTCAGGGGGAGCCTTGTTTTTATGAACAAAAACATTTTTCACCGGTCGGATGTGCTGCGCATCCGGCTTAAAGGGGGATTCGAAGCACAGACCATCCAACCCATTGAGGGGGATGCAAACAGCACGGCCATCTTCAATACTTTTGAGGCAGGTGTTGACGGTACGATCTTTTTCCCGCGCTTTCTGTTTTTGTTCAGGCTTGAGAAGTTTAACCTCAGGTACTTGCCGCAAACCAATATCACTTTTGGGTTTGATTACCAACTCAGACCAAATTATTCCCGGAACATCACCTTGCTCGATCTTGGCTACACCTGGAATCAAACACCACAGGTCAAACACATTCTCACCCCGATTAACCTGAATTACGTGAATGTGAACCCAACCCCCGAATTTGAGAAAGTCCTGGAAAATGAGCAAAACCGGCGTTTAAAGGAACAGTACTCCGACCACATGATTTTCGGGCTTAAATACAGCATTATCTTCAACAACCAGAACCTGAATGCCCTGGAGCATTTCAATTACATCCGGGTGAATCTCGAAACTTCGGGCAACCTGCTTAACGGCTTAAATAACCTGTTCAATGCCAATAAAACGGAAGAAGGTTACTACAAATTCCTGGGTGTCCGCTATTCACAGTACATCAGGGTGAATGCCGATTACCGGCATTACTACTATTTTTTCAACAAATCCAACAGTCTGGTGCTCAGACTGCTGATGGGAGTGGCCATCCCCTATAAAAACTCTAACGTCGTGCCTTACGAAAAAGGATATTATGGTGGCGGTGCCAACGATATGCGCGGCTGGGAATACCGCAAACTGGGACCGGGTGAATACTCCGGCACTTCAGAATATGAACGCATCGGCGACATACAATTGGTGGGAAATGCGGAGTACCGCTTTACCATTTACAAACTCTTCAAAGGGGCATTGTTTGCCGATGTGGGCAACATCTGGACCTACAACAACGATACCGTTAGTTTCCCCGGCGGGCAGTTTCAGTTCAATACTTTTTACAAGCAACTGGCTGTTGACGGAGGTGTGGGATTCCGTTTCGACTTTCAGTTCTTCATTTTCAGGGTTGATGCGGCCATCCCGCTTCGCGACCCGGCCCTGCCAGGTGAAAAATGGCGTTTTCCATACCTGAAGTTTTCCGATTTCAGGCTGAACTTCGGTATTGGATACCCCTTTTAAAAAACTTGAAAATGCAACAGCATGAAGTCCAGAAAGCCCTCCTGTCTTATTTTGGTTACCAGCCTACCGACGACCAGACCCGTGCCGTACAGCATCTTGCAGCTTTTGAGCTGAGCACAAAGCCTGCGCCGGTTTATATTTTGAAAGGCTATGCCGGTACCGGGAAGACCAGCCTGGTGAGTGCCTACGTTAATTACCTGGCCGGACAAAAAAAACAATTTGTTTTGCTGGCACCCACAGGCAGGGCTGCCAAAGTGCTAACTCATTACACCGGTTTTGAAGCGGGGACCATCCATCGAAGGATCTACCAACCCATTACTTTAAAAGACGGCTCGTATAAAATGCTGCTGGCGCACAATGCTTCGGGAAACACGGTTTTTATCATCGATGAGGCTTCCATGATCAATGACGACAGCCGGCAAACCGACAGTCTGTTTGCGGGCAGGAGTCTGCTGGACGATTTGATGAACTACGTTTTCTCAAACAGCGGTAACAAAATGATCCTGGTTGGCGATACGGCTCAACTGCCGCCGGTGGGCTTGTCCTTGAGCCCTGCCCTGGACCTTCCGTACATCAAAAATGCATTTCCCGTTACCGCCTTCGACTTTGAGATGAAGGACGTGATGCGGCAAGCGGCGGACTCAGACATACTTTATACCGCTACGCGTTTGCGTCAGCGCGTGAAGGAGCAGGATTGTACACTACCTTTTTTCAGAACTTCCAGTTTCAGGGCCGATATTGTCCGCATCACCGACGGCTACACATTTGAAGAACTGCTCCAGTCTTCGTTTGAGTCTGGCGATGTTGAGCAGGCTGTTTTGGTTTGCCGAACCAACAAACAGGCCAACTTATTCAACCGCCAGATCAGGGAAAGAATACTGCAGCGCGAATCGCCACTGGAAGGAGGCGACGCACTGATGGTTGTCAAAAACAATTATTTCTGGCTCGAAGCCGGTTCCGGTGGAGGCTTTATCGCCAATGGTGATCTGATACAGGTATTGCGGGTTAGCCGCTTCGAGGAAATGTACGGTTTTCATTTTGCCGAAGCCGACATCCGCCTGTCCGATTATCCTAAAGAAGGAACGCTGAGTGTCAAATTGCTGCTTGACACGCTTACCGCCGACGGGCCTGGCTTGTCGCGCAAGGATGCGCAAACACTGTTCAGCAAGGTGGAAGAAGATTACGTTGAACTAAAATCAAAGTCAGGCCGGCTGAACAAAATGCGAAAGAATCCTTACCTGAACGCCCTGCATGTGAAGTTCGGCTACGCCCTTACCTGCCACAAGACACAGGGCGGACAGTGGCCGTTGGTAATGGTGGCACAGGGTTACCTGAACGATGAAATGATCAACACCGAATACCTGCGCTGGCTGTACACGGCCCTCACCCGCTCAACTCAAAAGCTCTACCTCATCAGCTTCAGCGACAGGTTTTTTGAGGATTGACGCTGCTGTCAGTCAGGAAAATTCCGAGTCCTGTCAAAACCAATCATGAAAAATAGTAGTAACTTGTGCCCTGAAAAATATGATCATCTATGAAATACATCATTGCTTTGGCTGTTGCAATACTTGCTGTTTGCGTGAGCCCTGCACAGGAAATACGCTATCAGACATTTAAAGCCGGACTAAAACTCAGTGCTTTTAAGGACGGGGAGAATTATCAGTGGGAGAACAAAAACATCAGCGTAGTGCTGGATTACAGAAACGGGGAATTTGTCACACGCCTGACAAACAAGGATTTTCAGTCTACTGTCGCACCCGAATTTTTGCAGCAGCAGGGAACGGAAGAAGTACTGGAATATGTTTTCAAAGGATTTTTTCCCATTACAGATATTCTCAACCAAAAAAACATCAGCCAGAGTTACCCGGTGGAGTTGCAACTGATCTGTGAACAAATCGGGTTGAACGAAACCCTGGGCTTCGACTTGAATGTTACCCGCCCAAATTCCGACCCCGGAAGCTACAGGATATTTTCACTTCACGGAAAAATATTCAATGATCAGGTACAACTCCCTGCCTTTGAGGGTTTTGACAATGAAATTGAGTTGTGGATTGTTTTCAATGCGGTCAGCAACAGGAGGTGAGGGATAAAGTTAAAAGTTTAAAGTTAAAAGTTTAAAGTTTGCCGGTAGCCGGGTTAAATGTTGAGTGGTCAAGTTGCTTTTTCTCCGCCGGACTTCCTGAGCAATACAACTGCGTAGGCGGCAATGCCATCTTCTTTTCCGATAAATCCCAGGTGCTCGGTGGTGCTTGCTTTTACCGAAACCTGCTGTAACTGTGTTTCAAGCAGAGCGGCAATTTGTTCCCGCATTTTGGGGATGTACGACTTGATTTTAGGTTGTTGCAAAACGACCGTTGTGTCAATGTTCCCAACCCGATAATTTTTTTCTTTGATGAGGCTGAACACCTGCTGAAGGATGAGGCGGCTGTCCATGTTTTTGAACCGGGGGTCCGAATCAGGGAAGTGGGTTCCGATGTCGCCCAGGGCGGCAGCACCTAGCAAAGCGTCGGTTATGGCATGCAACAGCACATCAGCATCGGAATGGCCGAGTGCACCTTTGCTGTGAGGAACGTCAACCCCGCCAATTGTCAGCTTGCGGCCTTCAACAAGCCTGTGGACATCATAGCCGAAACCTGTCCTGCAAGTGCACATTAACCTTCGGGGGAAGTACTCTTCTGTGCGCCTCCGAAATTAAACAGCAACGAAAAGCGCAGGGTATTTTGAAGTGGGTTCTGTACCGAAGAAACGGGGATCAGGTAAGAGAAGTCCAGGCCGAAAACATTGTACCTGAGCCCTACGCCAAGGGTGGCATAACGGCGGGCACCTTTGGAGGCGTCTTCCCAGAAGAAACCACCGCGAACCGAGAAAATATTGTTGTACCAGTACTCCATTCCGATGGCGTAATTAAACTCTCTCAGTTCTTCACTAAAACCGTCCGGAGCATCGTACCACGACTGAATCATTCCCCTGATGACCGGCACGTTGGGGTCACGTCCTTTTTCGATCTCGTAACTTTCAGAACCCGGAATGGGTATGGGGTTTCCTGCCGAGTCCAGCTTGTAAATGGGAGGGGTGGGAACCAGCAGTTTGTTAATGTCGAAATTAAACGAAAGCGAGTTGTAGTCGTCAAGGAAAAGGGTCAGCCGGGGGCCAAACCTGAAATTAGTAGGGATAAAATCCGTTTCGATCTTGCTGCTTGAATAAGATATTTTGTTTCCGATATTTGAGATGTTCAGACCCCAGGCAAATGTAGCATCCATGTTGTTAAACCATTCCACATCCTTTTCCCAGTACAGGGCAATGTCAGCAGCAACGGAAATGCCGGCTTTTGTTTCCACACCCTGAACGTTTTGCCCCTGTGTCAGGTCAGAGTAAATGAAACGTCCTGAAACGGCCAGCGAGAGATTTTCGGACAGCTTCCGGGCGTAAGCTCCGTCCAGCGCGAACTCGTTGGGTTTGAAAACACCCAGATTGGTACCCAGATTGTCGGTAAAAGTAATTTCGCCCAGGGTAAAATAACGCAACGAAAAGGCAATGGTTTGCATGTCGCCGATGCGGTTGAAATAGGTTGCATAAAGGAGGTTAATATCGTTAACCAGATTACGTAACCAGGGAGTGTATGAAATGGAAAAGCCGAGTTTTTTATCAATAAAAGCATATTTTGCAGCATTCCAGTGCATGGAGTTGGCATCGGGTGAAGTAGCTACACCGCCGTCACCCATTCCACCGGCACGGGCGTCAGGACCAATCATCAAAAAGGGAACGGCAGTGGTAATTACATTTACACCGTTGCTTTGCCCCGAAAGGTTGCTGTAATTTCCGCCTTGTGACCAGGCACTAAAAAATGATGCAATAATTGCAAGGGTAAGGAAAGTCTTTAATTTCATTCTGCTTTAATTTCTAATTATTAATTAATCACCAACTAAACAAAGTGGTAAAAAGGTTTGCAAAGGTAACGTATTAATTATTGAATTATTATTTGGGATAGCTTATTCGCCCAACTTTATCATCTTTTGCCGCTGAACACTTACATTACCAAAGTTGTCAGTTACCTTAATCTGGTAAGTGTACAATCCGGGCCTTACACGTTCTCCGTTTTGGTCCCTTCCGTTCCAGACAATGGGCTGGATCTGATATCCCGAAGTGCTTGTTGTTTCTTGCAGGGTACCGATGTATCTGCCGTTGATATCGTAAATTGTTATTTCTATGGTCAGTTGTGTCCCGCTTTTGTTGTGTACGAACCCAAAACGGGTTTCGTTGACAAAGGGATTGGGGTAATTCACCACTTCTTTCAGCACAATTTCTGCAAAGTCATCCACATAGAACTCAATGGTCTTTTCTGAGGAATTATTTTGCATATCCCAGGCTTTCAGGCTGAGGGTGTGCCAGCCTTCCTTCAGTTTTTCAAATTTGTAACGTACTTCACCACTTTGGTAAGTGTCGATGTCGGGATAAAAGTATTCGTTGACGATGCGCGAGGCATTATAATTGCCGTCAAGCACCAATACCAGGTCGCGGCCAAGGCTGTTACCGGTAGCCTGAATGCCTTGTTCGTCAAAAAGGTGGGCGATGAGCCACGGACTGCTGGAGGTGGTGTATCCCGATTCAAAACTGTGATCATCGAGCTGCAGACCAATGTCCGGTCCCTGCTCGTCAATCTCGGCTTCTTCATCAATACCGCCAATGAAAAACTGTTCGTACGAACCCCAGGCATCACTAAAGCGTGTGGTGTCGAGGGCGTAGTAGCTGATCATTCCAAAACCATACTGGTAAGAAATGTCTTTCGGTATGCGGACAGTGAATTCAAATTTACCGTTGATCACACTGATCTTTCCGCTGTACAGTACTTTATCAGAAAGGTAAAAATCAACAGGATAGCTTCCTACATCGTTTCCGAGGGTACTGTATTTTGTGGGTTTGTCAAAAACTTTCGGGTAAAGGAAACCATTGAAGCCGGGCATCAGGTTGCCTGATTCGTCGTTTATCTGACCCTGAATGGTCACCAGCGACAATGCGTTGACGGTATCGGCAATTTCGCCGTTCATTTTGTTGCTTACGGTAGTGGTGACCACATCGTACTCCGGGTAAGAGAGTCGCAGTGCAGGATCGCCGAGCAGCGTAAAGTTCAGGTAGAAAGGGCTTGACGGATTTTTCGATATCCGCACCAGATCACCCAGGCGCGGGTGTTTTCCCTGATCATCTTTTTCCATGAGGTGGTAGTAAATACGACGGTTGATGATGATGTTAGCAGCTGCAAATGCCAGGCGTGTTGTCGAAAGCAGGGCGATGGCGCCGCCTTCTTCATTGGTGAAAGCATATTCGCCTGCCGAAACAAATTCCGGGTCGTCGTACCGGCTGAACTCGCAGGTTGCCGTAATAAACAAAGTCAGGTTGTCCAGATTTTTCCAGGCCCTGATGGTCGGTACTTCCAGCAGGCGTTCTTCGGCCCAGCCGATCAACCCGCCGTGGCCGGTATAATTCATGATCAATGCACCCTTTTCAACCTGGTCACTGATCCTTTTGCTTACATCGGGATAACGCTTCCCGCCGGGGACAATTACTTTTGTAAAAGCATCGGCAAAAATCTTGTTGGTCACAAAGTATCCCGGTGTGGTATCGATGATGTCAATCAGTTGTGATGCCTGTTTTAAGTGCAGGTTACCGTCCTGATCATCGGCGATGAACGTGATGTTGTTGCGCCAGTCGCGCATCACGCGCTCGCTTTTCGACAGGTAATGAACCAATTTGTCAACGGCCGTCTTTGCCTGTTCTTTGGTCGAAACCGGGAACCTGCCGATACCGATGTCGAGGATCCCGCTGGAATTCAGCCCTTCGTCATCGTCAAGCAGGCCGAAATAATCATCCGTTACGTACGATTTGGTGAGGATCAGTGAATTGTCCGACTGGTAGGTGGGAACCATGTTGGTGTTGTGGCGCACCCTGTACTTGTAATCGTACGAACCGTCTCCGAACAACATCAAATAACCGGGCTGATCGCCAAAGGCTCCCTTCTTCCAAAGCATCCGCATGAAGTCCCTGATGGCGGAGAGGTCCTGCGAGCCGGATGAGAATTCGTTGTAAATCTGTTCCGGTGTTACCACCTGCACCTTCATGCCGTCAAGGTCGCGGTGAAGCTGGGCATAGCGGTTGGCCTGATCCAGAAAAATGTCAGGACTGATCACCATCAGGTTTACCTGGGAAATCCCATGCAGGTTTTGATTTTTAACGGCTTTGTAATCGACGGGCTTGTAGGCCGATGCTTCCTGAAAAATAATGAAATCGCGAATGGTGTCGGTGGGCAGGGTAAAATGGATGCTTCCGTCAGTTTCCGTAACATAGGTAACGTTGATGGGATTGTGAAAATCCGATATGTCCCATATCAGCGCATCGCTTTTGGCTTTGCTGAAGTTGAAACGTGTAAAGCTTCCGGCAGCAGCGGTGTGCGGGTCGCGGAAACCCATTTGACCCCCATCGAATCGCAACTCTTTTTCCACATTGAGTTCAATAAAATCAATCCATGCAATGGAAGTTTCCTTCCCGGTGTAAAATTTAACTTTGACATCCAGCTTATCGCTGTCGGCAAAGAAAGTAACCTTCCTTTTCGTTTCGCGGGCATAAATGCCGTTGTTGTTAATCTGCAATATCCTGGTAGAGTCAATCACGATCTGGTCGTTGACGAACACCCTGTAGTAGGTGTTTTCGTAAGCCCTGATAACCATTTCAAAGTTCAGGTACACCGGGCGGTCCTTTTTCAGGCCGGGAAAATCAAACGAAAACGTGCGTTCACTCGTATCGACGGTAAGCCGTTCGCCGAACCAGTCTTTGCCTGAATAAACCAGGTTTTCCAGGTCCTGTTCATGGGCTGCATAATCATAATACGAATCAAGGGTTTCGCTGGGTGTTTGATCCGAACTTTCAATGGTCGCAAGCCTTTTGTTGCTACCCTGGTCCGTCGTCAGAAAATAGTAGGTGGTATCGGTGTAAAGGTTGACAAAATGATCGAAGCGTCCGGTAAAAATATTGTAGCGCCAGTGTACGGCCGAGTTGGCATAAAACAGGATGTAATCATCCGGGTCGAATTTCCCGTCGTCAGCACCGGCAACAAAGATGGTATTTTCCTGAAGGTCGTCAGGACGCTCATCGCCGTTAAATTCGGGCAGCATGCCCGCGTAGTTACCGAAAATGCCCAGCCTGGCAGGATCGATCTGCCGGGGGTCGATGCCCATGGCTTCCAGGTCGGCATACCCCAGCTTGTGGACACCTGTTTTGACGATGCCCAGTTTGAACCATGTTCCGTTGTTTAGCACCGATTCTTCAGCGTAGTTAACTGCTGCAGTGGCTTTTTTCTGCGTACTTTCGGACGGTACGATGTCCACCTGAACGGTAAAACCGCTAAACTTCAGGTAGGCGTTTTCATTCCGGATCTTTCTGAAAGGCAGTACAAATAATTCCACAATGTCCCCAACGGGATTTGTCTCGTACTGGATTTCACTGGTTACCAGTTCAATATCTGTCAGCAAAAGGGCTTCCTCTTCGGTGATGGTATCCGCAACAATGCCCGTCAGGCTGAGTTCGTATTCCAGGAACTCACCGGGTGAGGGCAGCGAGAAAGTGTAAACGGGCAGGGCACCAAACTCGTAAAGATTGGTGGAGCCCTCAAATGTAAGGTAATTTATGCTCAGGTCTTTGACGGTTTGCTGAGATTGAATCCCCGTCCAGTTTAACCGGACATCAATATCTTTTTGACCCATGAATACGAGGGGAAACAGCAGCAAAGCAAGAAAAACCAAAATCCGGTACGTAGTTAGTTTCTTCATATTTAATTCTCGGGTTTTAATCCGTTTGACAAAGTTAAGTCAGCATTCGTTGCCTTGTTAACTATTGTTTAACAAAAACAAGTTTCGCTCTGGCCTCGGCAGTGCTGCCGTCTTGTTTGCGCACCACCAGCCTGTACACGTAAAAACCGTTACCGACCTGACGACCGCTTTCATTTCGTGCATCCCACCTGAGCGGTGGCGAACGGTAGCTTTCGGGTGTGATGCGCGTTTCAAGCGTACGAACCAACTGCCCGCCCTGGTTAAATACCTGGATGGTGACCTCCAGTTCCTGTCCTGCCTGGTTGTGGTCGAAAACAAAAAAGGTTTCTTTCACAAAGGGATTGGGATAATTCATCAGATTCTCGATGACCAGGTCTTCGGTGTGGGTTACCAGAAAATTCAGCGAGGCTGTTGACGAATTGTTGTAAACATCCCATACTTTCAGGGTCAGCACGTGCTCACCCTCCGGCAGGTCTTTAAACGGGTAAGTTACCCTGCCTTTGTTGAAACTGTTTTTTTCCGATTCGTAATAAGCGTTCAGGTTAAAGTTCAGGTTCTGGTCGTTGTCGATGGTGGCCGTGATGTCGTGGCCGATACCGTTGCCTGTGGTGTTGATACCGCTTTCGTCTTCAACAAAAGCCAGCAAGACCGGACTCTGATCCGTCCGTCCCCCCGGTACGAAGGTGCTGTCGTTCATGAACAAACTGATGTCGGGCCCGTTGTTGTCCTCCTGGGCCTGATCGTCAACCCCGCCAATGATAAAGTTTTCGGTGTAACCGTTTCCGTCTGTCGAATCGCTCCGCAGATAATAACTGATGCGTCCTTTTCCGTATTTGTAAGCAATGTCTTTCGGCATCATAAATTCAAACTCGAAACGGCCGTCCACCACATCGGTTTTGCCATTGAAGAGCAGGTTCTTGAACATATAAAAATCGGTAACAATGCTGGCCGGGTCAGTTTTGAGTGTCCTGATTTGTGAGGCTTTGTCGAAGACTTTTGTAAACAGCGTGCCGTTGTAATCCGGCATGATTTCTCCGGAGGCATCGGTTACCATGCCCTCAATTTTAACCATCGACAAGGCGCTGAGGGTGTCGAATTCGTAATCCAAAACCGGTTTGGAATTGATTTTAAGCGTTTCCACATTGTACTCCGGATAGGCCATTTGCAAAGCGGGATCGCCCACCAGCAGAAACTTCTTATCGTTGGCGCCACCCAGTTTTTTGGACCGGCGGACGATATCGCCAAAACGGGGAAATTCACCATTAAGTTTGTCAAACATATTGTTTTCGTAGATGGCCATATTCAGTTGAAGGTTAGCGCTGGCGTAAGTAGCCCTTGAGGTGGAGAACAATGCAATTCCACCGCCTTTTTCGTTGAGGAAGACCAGTTCTCCTGCCGAAACCCTGGTGGGGTCATCGTAGCGGCTGAACTCGCAGGTTGCCGTAATGAATACGGCCAGGTTGTCGTAATTGGTCCACGAGTTGATGTCCCCGATGGTCAGAAAGCGCTCATGCCCAAGGCCGATCTCACCGCCATGTCCTGAGTAATTGAACACCAGCGTACCCTGTTCAAGCTGGTCGCTGACAGCCTGGTTAACCTGGGGCGCCCGTTGGCCGGAAGGTGTGGAGATTTGCTCGTAAGCATCAAGATATATCTTCGAAATATTGTAAACTTTGTGGGTGTTGGTAAGAAAGTTAGAAAGCGCCTCGGCATCTTTCAGGTGCCGGTTTGCATCTTCGTCGTCAGCAAGGAAAGTGATCACGTTTCGCCAGGGATTCATGACGGCTTCGGTATTGGTGGCGTAATGAATACTCTTGTCCACTGCCATGGTGGCTTCTTCAGGCGTAGAAACGGTAAAACGTCCGATGCCGACATCAACTTTGTCTGAATTGTTGTTGCCTTCACCATCGTCAAGGTAGCCGAAATAATCGTCACTGCCAATGGAATTTACAATGTTGAGCGACTCAATCGATTCCCAGCAGGGCACAAAATTATTGTTGCCGCTTATCCGGTCTTTGTAGTCGTAGGAGGCGTCACCAAACAGCAACACATACCTCAGTTCCTTGCCCGGGTCGCTGTGGTCGTAAATGCCTTTGATGAAATCGCGGATGGCAGTAATATCATGCGAGCCTGAAGAGTACTCATTATAAATCTGTCCGGGTGTGGCAATGAAATAGGTCAAGCCGTCCTTCACACGGTGAAACTCACCGATCCGGTTGGCTTCTGCCATAAAATCGGGATGGGCGATGATGAGGTAATCGATATTTTTTACACTGTGGAGATTCTGGTTTTCTATTTTTTCCACAAACTCTGTCTGGTAAAATTCCTGCCCGTTAAAAGCGATAAACTGTCTGAGTGTGTCGTTAAGGGCATCAAAAACAAGCTTTCCGGAAGAGGTTTGTGTTTTTACTTTTTGTGCATTCACCGGATCGGTGATGTCCCAGACCGTAATTCCCGAAGCTGCATTGCTTAACCGGTACCTGACAATGGCAATGTCTTCGGCGGGTATTATTTTCCTGAACCCGAACTGACTGCCCGCCATGACCAGCCTTCTTTGTACATTCAACTCAATGTAATCAAGATAACCCACGGCGTTGTTGGACGAACGGTTGTAGATCAGCTTGACTGTCAACGATTCGTTTTTAGGGGTAAACGGAAATTCGGCCCCCTGCTTTTGTGCAATCTGATAACGGTTGCTGCTTGAAATCTTGGGAATGACAACCGATTTGAGCATGGTGTTGTTAATGTAAATGCTGAAAGAACTGTTGCCGTAAGACTTTGCGCCAAAGTTTCCTTTGTAATAAGCGGTTCCCGATTCCGTAATTAGATTTGGGAAAGAAAAATTAAATTCGAGGGTATTGTTAAAATCAAATGCCTCACCATACCAGATTCTGCCCGAACCGGCAATATTGATTTCATCTGTTTCGTGGTAAGCGTAATCGTCAAATTCATCTACCAGCAGGTCGAATGCACCCTGGGGCGGCGTTGCTTCCTGAATACGCTTGGCGGGTCCGGGAAGCACCGTTAGAAAATAATAAGAGTAATCGTCGTAGTAATTGTTTTGATGAAAAAAGCGGTTCGTAAACGGATTGAGTTTCCATACCACCGGGCCCTCTCCATAAAACAAAATATAGTCGTTCTCGTCAAAGCTGCCATCGGATTCCCCGACAACAATGATGGGGTTTTGTACCGGGTCGCTAAGTCTGAAGTCATTGTTTTTCTCAGGCAGGATTCCGCCGCCATTACCGAAAATGGCGATGCGGCGCGGATCGGCATCGACATCAAACCCCATGGCTTTAAGCTCATCGTAAGTTATTTTAAATATGCCGCTGCGGTCAATCTTCACTTTAAACCAGCTGCCCGAGGCAAGTACCGAGCTGCTCGCGGTAGCAGTCCCTCTGAAGTCCAGAACCGGCGGCAGGTCGTCCACTTCGGCCACAAGCTGAAAGGAAACGAGCTTTTCGAAAATCTGTTTCTGTTCATTCCACCTGACGGGCATTACCTCAACCCGGACAAACGGCTCTTTACGTGAAATGATGATGGAACCGCTTACCGAAAAGGATGTGTCGGGTTTAGGCGACTTTAAAATAACCTTTGTTTCCGCAGCCGTGGCAGGGACAAAAACCGTATTCAACAAATAAACCTTGAGTGTTGCCGTTGCAGTGTGTACAGGGTATTCCCTGATAAATAACGGAACCGATTGAATGTCGGGGTAATAAGCACCGTCAAAAGAAATACGTTCGGCAAAGTAACCTTCGTCCACTTCAAACCGTTGAACATTGTTCCAGCTTATCCGTTCGTTAAAAGTGTAAGGGATTGCATAAACGGCAATGCCTGTCAGAAATAGCATTACAAGTAAAATATACCTTCTGTACAACATATTGCGACGGATTTAGTTTAACCTAATAAAAATAATTTGACCTGTAACAAGCTTTGGTTTTGGGTTTACTAACGTAGAAACCCTGTTATTATTTTGCAAATAAACATCCTTTCAGAATTGAAATAAAAAATTTAGCACTTATTTAACATGTTTTTAAAAAAAGGTCGTAATATTGTGGGCTCAAAACCAAAACCAAGTCTAGCGGTGCACATGTTTGGAAAATTCCGTTTAATAAGTATCTTTATCTTATTGGTTTCGTGGGGGGTTACACGTGGCCAAGACGCCCAGTTTTCGCAATTCTACGCCAACCCCTTGTACCTGAACCCTGCCCTGGCAGGTGCCACCGAATGTGCAAGGACTAATCTGAATTACCGGAATCAATGGCGCAATTTCAACAATGCCTATGTTACTTACAACTTGTCATACGATCAAAATCTGCCGGGTATCAATAGTGGTTTTGGCGTACTGGTAATGAGTGACCGTCAGGGCGATGGAGCACTGACCAGAACCTCGGCATCTCTGTTTTATTCATACAAATTACAAGTGAGCGATCCCATCGTTATTAATTTTGGGGTGAAGGGGGGATACTATCAGGAAAAGCTGGAATGGGACAAGTTGATTTTTGCCGACCAGATCAACCCGACCACCGGGGAAATTGACAACCCGACGGCCGAAACACGTCCTCCGAAAAACAATATTTCGGTGGTCGATTTTTCTGCCGGTGCAGTTTTAGGTTACTACGATGAGTGGTTTGTGGGTGTGGCTGTGGACCATCTGACACAACCCAGCTTGTCGTTTTACGATAACCCCGATTCCAAACTACCTATGAAAATAACAGCCCACGGCGGCGTAACAATCAACCTCACGCAGGGTATGCTGGGTAACGATGACCCTGATGATTTTATTTTACAGCCCAACATTCTGTACATGCAACAGGATAATTTCCGGCAGTTGAATGCCGGGCTGTACCTAAAACGCAAACCGCTTGTGGTTGGCGCCTGGTTCAGGCACAACTTTCAAAACCCGGATGCATTCATTGCATTGGTGGGTTTCACTTTCAACAACATCAGATTTGGTTACAGTTACGATGTGACGGTTTCCAAACTAAGCGGGTCGGGCGGTTCGCACGAATTATCGCTGGCCTGGGACTTCTGTGTTTACAGTGATGCAAAAAGACGACGTATTCGTGCAATAAATTCACCATCTTTTTAGTTATTAACGAAGCAGAAATAATCAATATTAATTAAAGATGTTAAAAATTAATAAGTTAGCCATATTTGCGCTTGGTATTGCAGGCCTTGCTGTGTTGGCCTCTTCCTGTAAAAGCAACGAACGTTCGCGCACTACAGGATGGGAATACAACACCCCTGAAAACGGAGGTTTCGAGGTTGCGCAGACCAGTGAGCAAATTACAGGACCGGGACTTGTACTTATTGAAGGGGGTACGTTCACCATGGGTGCAACCGAAGACAACCCTTTTTATGAATGGAACAACAAGCCAAGAAAAGTTACCGTAAGCAGCTTTTACATCGACCAGACCGAAGTAAGCAACCTGGCTTACCGCGAGTACATTTTCTGGCTCAACAGGGTTTACGGACAAGATTACCCTTCGGTGGTGCTAAACGCATTGCCCGACACCCTGGTCTGGCGGGATAAACTTGCCTACAACGAACCGATGGTTCACACCTATTTCCGCCATCCGGCTTACCAGTACTATCCGGTGGTCGGCGTAACCTGGCTGCAAGCCAACGATTACGCTGCCTGGCGCACAGACCGGGTGAACGAAAACCTGCTCATCGAAGCCGGCATCCTCGATTTTGACCCTGACCAGCGCAATGCTGACAATTTCAACACGGATGCTTACCTGGCCGGACAGTACGAAGGACTGGTCAAGGAAGGTAAAGAAGACCTGAACCCCGAAGGTACAGGCATCAGAAAAGTACGCTTCGAAGATGGAATACTCCTTCCGCGTTACAGGCTGCCCACCGAAGCCGAATGGGAATATGCCGCACTCGGCCTCATCGGAAACACACTTTACAACCGCGTTGTTGAACGCCGGCAGTACCCCTGGAACGGAGACGGGGTACGTACCGATGAAAGTAAGTACTACGGCAGTTTTGTGGCCAACTTCAAACGCGGCAACGGCGATTACATGGGCGTGGCCGGTAACCTGAACGACGGTGCTTCACTGCCTGCTCCCGTTGGCTCGTATTGGCCGAACGATTACGGTATTTACAACATGGCCGGCAATGTGAGCGAGTGGGTGCTTGACGTGTACAGGCCTACTTCGCATGACGTGGTTGCCGATTACAATCCTTTCCGCGGAAACATTTTTAAGAATGTGAAGAAAAATATGGATGGCGGAGTTGCCGAAAAAGACAGCCTCGGAAGAATCCAATATGTTGAAATAACACCCGAAGAAGCTGCTAACCGTAAAAATTACCGGAAGGCAAACAACGTAAACTACCTGGACGGCGACTACCAGTCGATCCTGCAGGGCGACTGGCTAAGTGGTGATCCTAACGTGAGCAGCACGGACCAAATGTACGACTACAGTGTAACCACACTCATCAGCGACAAGGCCCGCGTGGTGAAAGGTGGTTCCTGGAACGACGGAGTTTATTTCCTGAGTCCCGGCGTCAGGAGGTTCCTGAACGAAGACGAAGCCTCGTCAACCATCGGTTTCCGCTGCGCAATGATCCGCGTGGGAAGCCAGACACCGGGCAAGTAGTCTGAACAATATTTCTTACATTTACCCCATTCATTTTTAATGAGTGGGGTTTTTTGTTGAGCCATGGAAACACCTGTCCTGAAATTGTATGAACTTTTCCGTAAGGGGCCTGCGAAGGTTTCCACCGACTCGCGGAAAGATGTTAGCGGTTCCCTGTTTTTTGCCCTGTCGGGTGATAAGTTCAACGGTAACGAGTTTGCATCCGCTGCCCTGGACAAAGGCGCCCGCCTGGCGGTAATTGACGAGCTGCGTTTTAAGAAAGACGACAACTACCTGCTGGTTCCCGATGTGCTGAAAGCACTCCAGCAACTGGCCCTGCATCACAGGAAAATGATGAAAGACCTCGTTGTACTTGCCATTACCGGTTCCAATGGAAAAACAACAACCAAGGAACTGGTGGCAGCAGTTTTGCAAACCGGGAAAAAAATAGTGGCAACACAGGGGAACCTCAACAACCACATCGGTGTTCCACTAACTCTTTTAAGCATCAGCAATGACACGGAAGTGGCTATTGTAGAGATGGGCGCAAACCATCCCGGCGAGATACAAATGTTGTGCGAGCTTGCAATGCCTCAATTCGGTCTGATCACCAACATCGGGAAAGCACACCTCGAAGGCTTTGGCAGTTTTGAAGGGGTTATCCGGGCGAAAAACGAACTGTATGATTTTTTACGGACAACAGGCGGAACGGCCATCGTCCATGCTGACGATCCTTTATTGATGCAGCTTTCCGAAGGACTTGCGCGTTTTACCTACGGGCAGGATTCAGGAGCCCTAAAGGGAAAGCCGCTTCAAACTATACCTGCTTTGTCGTTTAGCTGGCAACACGAAAATGTCAGAGGGCGTTGCAACACCCATTTGTACGGAAGCTACAATTTCCCCAACCTCCTGGCAGCCGCAGCCGTAGGCAGGCTGATGGGAATTCCGGCAGAAAATATCGACAAAGCTCTTTCAGCTTACCTTCCCGCCAACAACCGTTCGCAGCAGATTGAAACAAAACGGAATATAATATTCCTTGACGCATACAATGCTAACCCGGTAAGTATGAGTCTGGCCATCAAAAGTTTTGGCGCAGCCGGCTACAACAATCCCTGCCTGATCCTGGGTGACATGTTCGAACTGGGAAAGTACGCTCAGGATGAGCACTGCAATATTCTGGAACTGGTTGAGCAAGCAGGGTTTACTAATGTGCTTTTGGTTGGAAAAGATTTTTACAGGCTGAGAAAACCGGGAAAATATTTGTTTTTTGAAGAAACCGGACAGGCGGCAGCCTACTTGCAGAAAAACGCTCCTGTGCAAGCCGCCGTGTTCATCAAAGGGTCGAGGGGCATGCACCTGGAAGATCTTGTAAAATACCTTTAACGCCATGAAAACTTATCGCGCATTGGGCATCATGTCAGGCAGTTCGCTTGACGGCATCGACCTGGCCTTTTGCCGTTTTGAAAGGGACAGCCAAGGCTGGCTATACGAGATTGTTCATGCCGAAACCATCCCTTATTCCGAAGAATGGAAAATCACCCTTTCAGGGCTAACTTCCAAAAGTGCTGCCGAACTTGTTGAACACGACATCGGTTACGGCATCCTGATCGCCGAGACAGTAAACAGTTTCCTGGACAAATATGATGTGGAGCCTGACCTGATTGCTTCCCACGGGCATACGATTTTTCACCAGCCCGAAAAAGGCTACAGTTTCCAATTGGGCCACGGGCCAACCATTGCACATTTTACCGGACTCAAGACCGTCAATGATTTTCGCATCAAAGACATTCAACTGGGCGGACAGGGTGCGCCGCTGGTTCCTATTGGCGATGCCCTTTTGTTTGGTACCTACGATTTTTGCCTGAACCTCGGCGGGATTGCCAATATTTCGTACGATCTTGAAGGCTCACGCAAGGCTTTCGATGTTTGCCCTGCCAACCAGTTGCTCAACCATCTGGCCCGGCAGTTGGGGCAGGCTTTTGACAAT
>JAJRWG010000149.1 GCA_024276895.1 Bacteroidota bacterium | reverse complement strand
TGATCCTTTTAAAAGCCAAAGGCTTTAATTTAAATGATGTTGAGCATGTTTTAAAAAGTAGGTCAGGGCCGGATCAAGGCAATTAAAGGCAGCTGTCACTTTGCTGATCACTATCCCCGGAAGCCCTCAATTAAAAAATGTGCATCAAAAACCATCCGTCAAAACATTATCTTTGCGGCAAAATTCTGAACAGTGAGCGAGATGAAAAACTTAGTGGAAGAACTGCGCTGGCGTGGCATGATCCATGACATGACACCGGGTACGGAAGAACAACTGATGAAAGAAATGACTTCGGGCTACATCGGTTTCGACCCCACGGCTGATTCGTTGCACATCGGTAATCTGGTGCCGGTGATGCTGCTGGTACACCTTCAGCGATGCGGCCACAAGCCGTTCGTGCTGGTGGGCGGTGCCACGGGCCGGGTGGGCGACCCCTCGGGCAAGACCGAGGAGCGCAAACTGTTGTCGGTGGAGCAAATCAACCACAATCTGGAAGCCCAGAAAAAGCAGTTGATGAAATTCCTTAACTTTGAAAGTGGTGAAAACAAAGCCGAAGTGGTGAACAACTACGACTGGTTTAAGGACTTCGCTTTCCTGGATTTCATCCGCGATGTGGGCAAGCACATCACCGTTAACTACATGCTGTCCAAAGAATCAGTGAAGAAACGCCTGGAGAGCGGCATGTCATTCACCGAGTTCAGCTACCAGCTGGTGCAGGGCTACGATTTCTACTGGCTCTACAAACACCGGAACTGCAAACTGCAACTGGGTGGGTCGGACCAGTGGGGAAACATCGTCACCGGCACGGAACTCATCCGCCGCAAATTTTTTGCTGACGAACAAAAAGAAACCGAAGCCTTTGCGCTCACCTGCCCGCTCATCACCAAGGCCGACGGCAGTAAATTCGGCAAAAGCGAGGGCGGAAACATTTGGCTCGATCCTGAAAAAACTTCGCCTTACAAGTTTTACCAGTACTGGCTCAATGCCTCGGACGAAGACGCCAAAAAATGGATCAAGCTGTTTACCCTGCTGGAAAAAGATGAGATCACAGCACTGGAAAAACAACACGACGAAGCGCCTCACCAGCGGTTGCTGCAAAAGAGCCTGGCCAAGGAAGTAACCATCCGGGTGCACTCGGAAGAAGATTACCGGACCGCCGTGGAAGCTTCTGCCATCCTTTTCGGGAAAGGCACCACCGACACCCTGCGCAAGCTGTCCGGACCGGTGCTTCTTTCCGTCTTTGAGGGTGTGCCCCAGTCGAAAATTTCACGCAGTGAGTTTGATGCCGGCATCGGCCTGCTGGATTTCCTTTCTGCAAAAGCGGGCGCATTCAAGTCCAACGGAGAAGCCCGCCGCATGCTGAAAGACAATGCCGTTTCCATCAACAAACAAAAAATCGGGGAAGACTACCAACTGGGTCACGGCGACTTGCTTAACGGAAAATACATCCTTGTGCAAAAGGGTAAAAAGAATTACTTCCTGGTAACGGTAGAATAGGAGCAAAGTGCCGGTTTGAGTCCCCTTTGGAAACCTGCTGAAATCATTTTGCCTGTTTTCAACATCGGGTTGTGACTAAAAAGTTTTTTTCTGACGGTACGGTATGCGGTCAAGCCTTAATTTTACCGCAACATTCAACGCAAAATAATGCAGGCAAAAGTGTCGGAAAAAGAACTCAGTGCTTTGGTGAGCATGATTGACGAGCCCAACGAAGTGGTTTTTGCCACCATCCGCAAAAAGATCGAAGACTATGGGCCGGCTGCCATCCCCCTGCTTGAAGATGCCTGGATGAATGCTTTTTCAGACGAACAATCCGGTCGCCTGGAAGAATTGATCGACGACATCCGCTTCAACGACCTTTCCCATGAACTGCTCAACTGGAAAGACAAACATCAGGAGGACCTGCTTCAGGCCTTTGCCCTGCTGACCCGTTTCAGGTTTCCCGATTTTGACGGTGCCAGATATATGGAGCAGGTTGAGCGGCTGAAACGCGATGCCTGGCTCGAGATGAACGACGAACTCACCGCGCTCGAAAAAACAAAGGTGCTCAACCATATTTTCTACGATGTCTGGGGGTTCCGGGGGCTTTCCCCCCGCCGGAAGATCAGTCTGAACTCCTATTTCCTCAACGAACTGATGGACACCAAAAAGGGCAACGCCCTTTCGCTTGGTATTTTGTACACCGTGGTGGCGCAAAGCCTGAACATCCCTGTTTTCGGTGTTGACCTGCCTATGCACTTCGTGCTGGCGTATATGGACGACATCATCCCTGTCAAACCCGCCGGCAGTTACGGAAAAGACGAGGTTTTGTTTTACCTCAACGCCATGAACAAAGGAGCCATTTTCACGGCCAACGAGATTGACCAGTTCGTCAAAAGGTTAAAGACGGATATGCGGGAGGAGTTTTATTTGCCCATCAACAACCTGGGTGTTGTCCGCCGGCTGCTCAGGGAACTGGCAGCCGTTTACAAAAACGAAGGTGAGCAGGGCAAAACGGATGAACTGCAGAAACTGCTTGCCGCAATCGACTGACCCGCTCACCTGCCTGAATCACGGACTCAGTTTAAGAGGCTGTTTAAAATTCATTCTCCAGAAAAATATTGATGTTGCGTTCGATGCGATCCAGCACACCCCCGGTGGGGACGCGCTTGAATTTTTCGCCCGTCACCTGCTCGTAAAGTTCGATGTAACGTTCCGAAATGCTGTTGACCACCTCGTCGGTCATTTCCGGAACCTGCTGTCCCTGCTGTCCCTGGAAGCCGTTTTCCATCAGCCATTCGCGCACGAATTCCTTGGAAAGCTGCTTTTGCGGCTCGCCTTTGTCGAAGCGTTCCTGGTACTTGTCAGCGTAAAAGTAACGCGACGAATCCGGGGTGTGAATTTCGTCGATGAGGTAGATTTGGTCGCCCACTTTGCCAAACTCGTATTTGGTGTCCACCAGGATGAGTCCTTTGTCGGCAGCGATTTGCGTACCCCTTTCAAAAAGCCTGCGGGTGTAGTCTTCCAGTTTGTTGTAATCTACCTCGCTGACCAACCCCTGGCGGATGATCTCCTCTTTGGAGATGTCTTCGTCGTGGCCCTCGGTGGCTTTTGTGGTGGGCGTGACGATGGGTTGTTCAAAGCGCTGGTGCTCGCGCATGCCATCGGGGACAGGTACCCCGCAGATTTCCCTGGCGCCCGATTTGTAGGTTCGCCACGAACTGCCTGTGAGGTATGCACGGATGATCATTTCCACCGGAAAAGGTTCGCAGTAGTGACCCACGGTCACCATGGGGTCGGGGCTGGCGGTTTTCCAGTTGGGAACGATGTCGGCCGTGGCATCCAGGAATTTGGACGCGATCTGGTTGAGTACCTGCCCCTTGTAGGGAATGCCCCGGGGCAGCACCACGTCGAATGCCGAAATGCGGTCGGTGGCTACCATCACCAGCAAACGGTTGTCAATATTGTAAACATCGCGCACCTTACCGTGGTACACGTCTTTTTGTCCCGGAAAATGAAAATCGGTTTTGATAATGGCTTCGTTAATGATGGGGTGTTTATTCTTTCGTCCAGTTTTCGATTTTTAAATTTGGAATTCTGTCAAATTCCTTTTCATTGTTTGTAACTAAAATCAATCCGGCACTTCTGGCATGAGCAGCTATCAATGTGTCCAGTGGCCCGATTGGAGTTCCTTTCTTCGCAAGTCCGGCTCTGATCAATCCGTATTCAACCGTTGCAGGAAAATCAAAATCGGTGATCTCCAGTGGGATGATGAACTGATTCAGGGCTTGAAGATTCTTTTCGGGATTTGAACTTTTACGAACCCCAAACTGATGTTCAGCTAAGGTGGTGGTGGAAATACCAATAGTGCCAGGCGGAAATCGTTGAAACTTACGCAGAACGATTTTCGGTTTTCTTTTAATGATGTAAATAGCGTTACCGACTTTTTTCAGGTAAACTTTGCTGTCATTGATCTTGAGTTTGTCAGGGAT
>JAJRWG010000148.1 GCA_024276895.1 Bacteroidota bacterium | reverse complement strand
TTGCTTTGTTCGCTGGTGCAGCCCATTTGAAACGTGCCGCCTTTGACGAAGACCATTTCGATGTCGCCGGAAGGGCCTTTTTCCAGTTTGATGTTTTGGTTGAGCACCTGGCCGGCCGCAAGGGTAAGGGTGTTGGTTTTGCTGCGGTGGCCTTCGGCTTTCACTTTCAGCGTGTATTCCCCCACGGGGATGTCACGGAAAATGTGCATCCCCTGTGCGGTGTATCGCTCGCCGGCATCGCCGGTGAGTTCGATGTCGGCATCAAAAGGGGTGACGGCCACCTGGATGGTGCCGGTCTGTACTTTGGGGTAAAGGTCAAGCGTAAGGTTGTCGTTGCGTTTGAGCACCACCTGCTTTTCCAGGGCTTCGGCCTTGGGCATGGTTACCTTGATGTTCAGCAACTGGGCCGGCAGTTTGATGTTCCGGTGGCCGGGGTATTCCGTGCCGTTGATGAATACTTTGGCGGTTTCGTAAGTGTTCACCGTGAGGTAGCCCGCGTTTTCTTCCAGCGTGAATTTTTTGTAAGTTTTGGGGGCGGTGACCGTCAGCGACTGGTTTTCAAGCGTAACGTAGCCGTCTTTCATCACTTTTACGGGGTATGTGCCCGGCGGGTAAAACACCGCCAAGGGCGTTTCGCCCAGTTTCACGCCGTCGAGGTAAACTGCGGCGCCCGGCGGGTCGCTGTCGAGCATCAGGGCGGCGTTTTGTGTTTCCTGCAAGCGGAAATTAAAGTAAACATGATTCTCATCCACCCGGATGGACTTCTCCACTTTTTCATAGCCCGCCATCTGGATGATGACCGTATGCTGCCCTTCCTTCATTTTGATGGTCGGAGAAGTATTATCAACGGTCTTCCCGTCGATGATGAGGGTGGCGTTTTCGGGTGTGGTCAGAATGGTCACCGGCCAGACGGGCACTTTGGGTTCGGGGCGCACCACTTCCAGCTCCAGCAGGTAGGTTTCCCGGGATTGTGGTACCGGGTTCAGCAGGATGTCCTTCGCTTTAATGCCCCGCTTGAAGACTTTCAGGCTGCGGTTGCCCTGGGAGACATACACCCAGTAGTCGCCGTTTTTCCATTCCACCTGTCCCACGATGCCGCTGCTCGCCGTGAAACCCAGCCCGGTTTCGGCCGTGCGCACCAGGATGAGGGCACAGGCCTCGTCGTTGTCGTCCATCCGCAGGTTTTGGTTCATCCGTGCCAGCAGGCTGTTTTGTTCGTGGGTGTACGACTTTACCCTGAATTCGGGGCTTTGGGCAAAGGCGGAAACGGAAAGGAAGAAAAGTAGGGGCAAAATCAGGGAAAACGGGCCTGGCAATGCGTATTCGCGGGTTGTTCGTTCAGTCATTTTCTGAAAATGAATAATGCGTTTCAAATGTAGTATTTTTTCCATACCTGCCGCTTGAATTTATAAAAATACCTGTGCCGCCATGGCGAACATTTTCTGTTTTCAGAACAACAAACCTTGACCAAACCTGGCTGAGCCATTCGGACAGGGCAAGGCTGTGATCTCCTAAGTGAAAGAGTTGCCCCAGGAAAAGAAACCGAAATTTGAACAAGCACCGGACTAAAGAATGTTTTCGGTCTTTTCTTTCCATATTACGGTGCTCCGCACCTTACGCCGTTGTTTTTCTGTTTGGCTATAAATATTGTCGGTGCGCTGCACCTTCAATCATGGTTACCAGACTTCGGAACAGGACAATGAAGGAGTGAAATACAAAGTACAAATCTGATGAAGTACAAAATCCATCCCGCCACAGGGGAGAGGATTTATTTTAAGTTTCGAGCTTTGGATTTTGTGCTTTAAATTTTGGATTTGTTTTGAGTTTTGTGCTTTGAATTTTGCGCTTTGGATTTTGTGCTTTATACGGCCCCACCGTGCACACACATTTTTGGACTCGTCTGACCACTGATGATTGTTGGTTCAGTTTAGCGATATTCTTGTTCAGTGGTCTGACGATTTATAGACCGGCGACCGGCCAAAACCGCCCTGACCCACCGGTAGTAAGCACTGACGGTTTCATCGCCGGGCGCCTCATGGCCTTTGCCTTCTTCGGAAACGAAGGTGACTTTTGCCCCGCGTTTTTCCAGTTTGCCGGCCAGTTCACGGGTTGTTTCATAGGGACAGTTCCGGTCTGCTTCGCCGTGGAAAATAAAGACGGGAACGCCTTTGAAATTCGTGAGGTAAGTTTGCTGTAAAAAGTCGGGGTAATTTTGTGTTCCGTCCGACCAGCGGTTGGCCAGGTCGGGATGCCCGCTGAAAACGGCAAGCGCTTTGAAACGCCGTGGATTTTCATAAAAAGTGCGGTACACCCCGTAACCGCCCATGGAAAAGCCGGACAAAAAGATGTTGTCCCTGTCGATCGAATAGCTCTCCAGTACCGCATCCATGGCTTCGGCGATGTCGGCCTGGGCATTGTCCCATGCAAAACAGTTTGACTGCCCCCGGCCGTTTGGCGCCAGGGCGATGAAACCATCCGGGATCAAATACCTGACCCCCCTGAGGTTCGTTTCGTCCGAAGCACTGCCATGCAGGTAAACCATCAGGGGGTATTGCTTCGCCGGGTTGTAATCGTCGGGCAGGTAAAGCATGTAGGGCTGCAGGCTGCCGTCAAGTGCCGAACGATAAGCCTTTCGCACAAACCCCCTTTTGCCGGCAATCACATCGGTTCCGTTGACGGCACTTTCGATCCATTGCGTTAACTGCGCAATGGCCATTCTCTGCCGTCCGCAGG
>JAJRWG010000147.1 GCA_024276895.1 Bacteroidota bacterium | reverse complement strand
CCCTGGCTCAATGATTTTGACAAAGAGGAACACGAGTTGCCTGCAAAAGAAGACCCCAATAAAAACGGGATGCGGGATGTTGCCAATGGTGTTTACGATTTTTATATTGACAAGTGGGCCGGCGACCTGAAAGAATTTGGACAGCTTGTTTTTATCAGACTGGGCCACGAGATGAACGATCCCTACCGTTACCCCTGGGGACCGCAAAACAACAAATCTGAAGATTTCATTGCCGCCTGGCAGCACGTGGTCAAACGTTTTGAAGCGCTGCACGTTGACAACGTGGTTTGGGTCTGGTCGCCACACCCCGCCTATTTGTTGTACAGCGAATACTACCCCGGCAACGCGTACGTGGACTGGGTTGGCGTTGGCGCACTGAACTACGGCACCGTGGCTTTGTGGTCAAAATGGTGGAGTTTCAAAGAAATCTTTGGCGATTACTACGACTGGCTTGCCAGCTTTGGCAAACCCATCATAATTACCGAGTTCGGCAGCCTTGCCGTCGGAGGGCAGCGTGACCAGTGGTACACTCAGGCCCTCACCGGGATCCCGGAAAAATACCCTGCGCTCAAAGCCCTTCTTTTCTACAACAACAACAACGACAACACCACCCTGAGCAAGCAGCTCGACTGGAGTCTGAACAGCGACAGCCTGACAACGGCAGCCGTCAGGGATGCACTGAAAACCTGGTAATCCTTTTAAAAGAGACTGCCATGCTGAACGAGTGCAGCAAGGCGGCCCGCCTGCCGGCGGACAGGAAGCACTAAAAACAGCACTTCTACAATTTTTGTATTTTGGCACTGTTAAACGAACCAGATGCCCCGATACGTATTCATATTTTTTGTTGTGCTTTTTTTCCTTGCCTCCTGCGGTGGCGGGTCTGACAAAAAAAACAGGAACACAGCGGAGCAGGACATCACCCCACATGCCACCCTCGACAGCGTTTTTAGCCGTAAAAAACTCAAGGCAGCCACCGATTACGGCTCGCTCAGCTACCTCATCTACCGCGGTGAACCCATCGGTTACCAGTACGAACTGCTGAAGAATCTCACCGGGTACCTCGGCGTTGATCTTGAACTCATCATCGTAAAAGACATCGACAAGAGTATCGAAATGCTCAACAAGGGGCAAATCGATCTGATTGCCATGGGACTGACGGTTACCACCAGCCGTGCACGCAAACTCGCATTCACCGCCCCTATTCTTGCCACCAGGCAAATGCTGGTTCAGCGCAAACCCGACGGCTGGGAAAAGATGAAAACCGCCGATGAGATCGAGTCCCACCTCATCAGAAACCAGATGGACCTGGCTGGTAAAACCATTTATGTTCAAAAAGGGAGCATTTACAGTCAGCGATTGCTTACGCTGGCAGACGAAATTGCCGATACCATTTACATTATGGAGGAGGATAAAGACACCGAAGAACTGATTGCTGCGGTGGCAAACGGCGAAATTGATTACACGGTTACCGATAAATACATCGGGCTGGTAAACAGCAGGTATTACCCCAACATTGATGTGAATACCCCCCTGAGTTTTCCGCAGAAAATTGCCTGGGCAGCCAAAAAAGGCCAGACTGCACTCATCGACACCATCAACAGTTGGCTGGTCGGATTTAAAAGAACCCTGCTTTCGCGATTGATTTACAACAAGTATTTCAAAAATGTCCGTGCACGAAGGATTGCCCGGAGCCAGTACAATTCGTTTAGTGGCGGGCAGTTGTCTCCTTATGACGAAGTCATCAAAAAGGCCAGTGCGATCGTGGGCTGGGACTGGCGTGTGCTGGCATCGCTCATTTACCAGGAATCGGAATTCAAACCCCGCATAAAGTCATGGGTCGGAGCTTACGGGCTGATGCAGATGATGCCTGCAACCCTGGAAAAATACGGACTGGACACCACAGCCACCCCTGAACAGCAAATTATGGCCGGAGCACGCTACCTGAAATTTCTCGAAAAGCAACTACCGGCTGAAATTGCAGACACCACCGAAAGGATGAAGTTTGTCCTTGCGGCTTATAATGCCGGACTCGGGCATGTTTTTGACGGCCGCAGGCTGGCTGAAAAATACGGTCTCGATCCCAACAAATGGGACGGAAACGTAGACCATTTTATTTTGAACCTGTCAGATAAAGATTTTTATCACGACACCGTTGTTTACTACGGTTATCTGAGGGGAGAGGAAACGTACAATTTTGTAAATGAGATTCTGGCAAGGGCGGAGCAGTACAAACACCTGATTGCCCAATAACAGCGACTATTTCTTTTCTTCCTTCGAGGTTTTATCATCTCCTTTTTCCTCTTTGTCGCCTTCGGCAATGCCTTCTTTAAATTCTTTCACGCCTTTGCCCAGGCCTTTCATCAACTCGGGGATTTTCCGTCCGCCAAATAACAAAAGTACAACAACCACAATGGCAGTAATCTCCCAGGGGCCCAGCCAGCCTGCCTGCTGCAACAAAACGTCTTGTACATTAATGATTATCGAAGTCATCCTTTTCGCTTTTACGATTTATCCAACAAAGATAAAATAATTAGTGCCTTAAATTTCAACTTCTGTCATATTTTGGCAGAAAATAATAAAAGACATTCGATGGCTTCGGAACTTAACAATGAATAAATGAAGTACAAAGCACAGATATGATGAAGCACAAAATCCATCTCGCCTCAGGCGAGACAAAATCCAAAATAATATCAAATACTCAAATAATAAATGTTTAAAACGGTTTTGAGTATCTGGTTTTGAGTTTTGTGCTTTGGATTTGATTTTTCTGGTTTATCCAGGTTAGGGTTATCTGACTATTTGCCGGATTGTAACTAATCAGTGTATTGAAAAGAAGTAATGATAAGGATTTACAATAAATCATGTTTATTCTTTGTGGCACTTTGTGCTTCTTTGAGCAACTTTATGCAATAGCTGTTTCACAAAGAACCGCAAACCTGCCCGCCGCCTAGCTTTGGCAGGCGGGGAAGACACTGAGTTTCACAGAGAAATATCGAAGTTATTCTTTTATTTCGACACGGATTAGTTACGCCGGATTTAACCCAAAATCGTCATTAGGATTAGATTTCTAACGGCTCTATCACGCAAAAATATATTAATTATTTGAGAAATGCACTTTGGTAACATGAAGGGATGCCCTTTCTGCTATCCCAGTTTTTCCAGCCAACCCTCAATTTCATCCATCTGTACGGCAGGAATATCCAGCTTGTTCTTTTTGCGGTAGCCGTTCAGCTTTTGCTGGATGACAGCCGGCTTGGTGTCTTTCAGTGATTCAAGGTTAGCAAAACCTGCAGGAATCAGATGCTCAGCCCAATGTTTTGAAACCCCGGCTTTTTCAAAGTCTACGGCGGCAAACACTTTTTTACGTGCCTCGGGACGCATTTGCGGAAAAAACAACACTTCCTGGATGGAGGGTTGGTTGGTCATCATCATGGCCAGGCGGTCGATGCCGATGCCCATGCCCGAGGTTGGGGGCATGCCGTATT
>JAJRWG010000146.1 GCA_024276895.1 Bacteroidota bacterium | reverse complement strand
GTCACGGCCCAAGTCTCGCCTCCATGCAGGCCTGACGGGAAGACTAGCGCCAGTGGGGTAGATAAAAAAAGTAGCCCAATCAGACTGCTTCTGAAAAAGCCAAAAAGAATGGACTTTATTTTAAGAACCTGAATCCTTTACCCAAATAGGTAGCCGTATCTCCTAAAATTTCTTCAATCCGCATCAACTGATTGTATTTGGCAATGCGGTCGGAGCGGCTTGCTGATCCTGTTTTGATCTGGCCGGTGTTTAAAGCCACTGCCAGATCGGCGATGGTCACGTCTTCGGTTTCGCCCGAACGGTGGCTGATCACCGAGGTGTAACCAGCCCTTGTGGCCATGTCAACCGCATCGATGGTTTCGGTAAGCGTTCCGATTTGGTTTAACTTGATCAAAATGGAATTGGCAATTCCCAGATCAAGGCCTTTTTGCAGGCGCTGCATATTGGTAACAAAAATGTCATCTCCAACAATCTGAATCTTTTCGGAAAGCCTATCCGTCATAATTTTCCAGCCGTCCCAGTCGTCTTCGGCCATGCCGTCTTCAAGGGAAATAATGGGATATTTTTTGACCCATCCTTCCCAATAGTCAACCATCTCCGAAGGGGTAAGTTTATCGCCTGTTGACCATTTCAAATGGTACAAATTTTCTTTGGGAATATAAAATTCAGAAGCCGCCGGATCAAGCGCTATGTAAATATCTTCGCCGGGTTTGTAGCCTGCTTTTTCGATGGCATTCAGAATGAAAGTGATGGCTTCTTCGTTTGATTTCAGGTTTGGGGCAAAGCCGCCTTCATCGCCAACATTGGTGGAATGGCCGGCCTTTTTCAGTACGGCCTTTAGATTGTGGAACACTTCCGAGCCCATCTGAATGGCCTGGTGAAAACTATCCGCACCAACGGGCATGATCAGGAATTCCTGGAAGTCGATGCTGTTGTCGGCATGCGAACCGCCGTTGAGGATGTTCATCTGCGGGATGGGTAATGTCTTTGCATTCACACCGCCGATGTATCTGAAAAGGTACTGTCCTGTTTCCTGAGCGCCGGCATGGGCAACGGCCAGTGAAACGCCGAGGATGGCATTGGCGCCGAGTTTTCCTTTATTGGGCGTGCCGTCAATCTCAATCATTCTCTTGTCGATCTCCACCTGATCGGTGATGTAATAGCCCTGAAGTTCGCCGGCCAGTACTTCGTTAACGTTTTGTACCGCGTTGAGTACACCTTTTCCCATGTAAGTGTCCTTGTCGCCGTCGCGCAATTCAACGGCTTCGTGGACACCGGTCGAAGCTCCGGAAGGAACGGCTGCCCGTCCGACAATACCGCTGTCAGTATAAACATCAACTTCAATGGTCGGATTTCCCCGCGAGTCGAGGATTTGCCGTGCGTGAATATTTGCTATGGAACTCATTGTAAAAAGTTTTAAAAATGAGGTGCGAAGGTAAATAAAATCTTGATGTGTGCTGCATTAAAAAAAGAGGATGACTGGCTCTCCCTTCAGTGGCAGCGGGCTTAAGTCTGCTGCCACTGAAGCCCGCTGCCAATAAATGGGTTTATTTGCTGATTTTCGACAATAATTCTAAGCCTCCCGTCAACACGGATTAGTTACTTATTTTTGCAAACAGTAGATTTAACACCCTAACTTTACCGGCACTATGGAAGTCCTGGCCTGGATCGGTTTTTCGCAGTCGTTGTTTTCGGGACTTATCCTGTCCTTTGTCAAAAAGGAACAGGATATTTCCAACAGGCTGCTTGTTGCCTGGTTTTTCGTTTCGGCGCTGGAGTTCCTTCGCGTGGGCATCGACTCCCGTTTCGGAGGTATCCACCTGTCAAATCCCTTCCTCATTTTCAATCCGCTGATCTATTTCTACTCCCTCTCGCTCATCAATCCCCGACTAAAACTTCGAGCCATTCAACTGGCGCATGTTTTACCCTACCTGTTGCTTACCCTGGGGGCTTACCTGCTGGACATCCGTTTCCAAAACATTCACTTTTTCAGCATCGACCGCTCCGGCTGGTTCAAGATCATTTTCGGATTAAGTTCGGTGATTTCCTTTGTTGCCTACACTGTTCCCAGCATCATCAACATCCATCGTTACCGCATGAACCTGAAAAACGAGTACTCCACCCTCGACAGGCAGACCACCCTGGGCTGGCTGCTTTTTGTGATTGTTTACTACATGACTTTTATGGTGACGGCATACACTTTAGGGCTCATCCACGTCATCACCCACGAATACCTTTATTCCATCCTGGTCACTTTTTCGCTGTTGCTTACCCTCATTTACGTTTTTTCGTTTTACGGTTTGCTGCAGGAACGCATCTACCCGCTTGTCTCAAACGGTGAGCAAAAGCAGGAGCGCTACAAAAGTCCGAGGCTGGAAGCTGGCGAAAAAAAACACATCAAAACCTTGCTGGAGAGTTATTTTCAGACGGACAAACCCTTTCTTGACAGCGGGCTGACCATCGGAGCGGTTTCGCGGAAGCTGGGCATCCCCCGCCACAAGCTTACCGAAGTGCTGAACACCGAAATCGGGAAAAATTTCTACCGCTACGTGAACGACCATCGCGTGGAAGCGGTAAAAGCGATGCTTT
>JAJRWG010000145.1 GCA_024276895.1 Bacteroidota bacterium | reverse complement strand
CCAGTTTGGGTTGGAGCATTTGCCGAATACCTCCAGGTTCTGGGCATCGGTAAACTCGGGTCTGAACAGCCGGTGGGCAGCGTTAAACCGCTCCCTTCGTGTGATGTAAATCATTCAGCTTGAATTAGGGGGCAAAAGTAAGTTAAATTTATTTTCCGTGGTGATTTTCAGGCTTACGAGGCGTGATGCGGCTAAAAATCGATGACCGTCCCTCCCCAGGAAAAACCGACACCAAAACCGGCCAACAAGACCTTGTGGCCCCGCCTGCACTTTCCGGATTCGATGGCCCGCTGCAATGCGATGGGGATGGTTGATGAAACGGTGTTCCCGACGTCTTCCAGTTCGATGACCAGTTTTTCCGACGGGACTTTCAGCTTGCGTCCGATGGTTTCGAGGATGATGCGGTTGGCCTGGTGGAAAACAAAAAGGTCAATGTCGCCGAAAGCCAGTTCCGACCGTTCGAGCAGGTCAGAGATCAGTTCGGGGGCTTTGCCTACCGAAAAGTTGAATACTTCGGAACCGTTCATGTAAAAATTGGCGTGATTACGCACATTGCCGAATTCGTCGGTAAAATCATCTTCGGCAAATTGCGGCAGCGGGAAACGCTCCCTGCCGTGTTTGATAATGATCTGGTCGTAGCGGCTGCCGTCTGTACCGAAAACAAAGGGACGCATTTTGCTTTCGCTTTGCAAAACACTGATCAGCGAAGCCGTTGCCGCATCACCAAAAATGGCACGGTTGGCTTTGTCCCTGGGGTGGATGGTGCGGGTGATGGCCTCAGAAGTGAGCAAAAGGACGTTGGAGGCATTCCCGGCCCTGATCAGGCTGTCGGCAAGGCTCAGGCCGTAAATGTAACCGGTACAACCCTGATTAATGTCGAAGGCACCGCAATGGTTGCTTAACTTCAGCCTGTCCTGAACGATGCAGGCCGAAGCCGGTGTGATGTAATCACCGCCGGCAGAGCAAAAAATAACAAAGTCAATTGCCGACCTGTCACGGCCTTCACGTGCAAACAATAGTTCGGCGGCATGGACAGCCATGTCCAGCGATGTTTCGCTTAGCTCTGCGACTGCACGCGAATAAACCCCCGTGAGGCGTGTCAGTTCTTCAATCTTCAGGCCGGGGAACTCCTTGCCCAGCATGGCGTTTGTCAACCTGTCAGGCGGCTGGTAAATGCTGATGTCAGTAATCCGGCTTTCCATTTTCATCTTTTCTTTTGTTGTTTAACGGCTTTTTTCGACAGCTCCAAAAAGTATTCGGCCCTGGCATGTTTACCAATCTGGCGGTAGTAGTCTGCCAGCAACTTGCCCACCTGTGGTCCCGCACCTTTCTCCATGGCTGCTTCGTAGTACTTCACGGCCGTTTCCTTTTCGCCGGCCATGTAGTAGTAGTTGCCGAGGTTAATGTAAGGCTGTGCGCTGCCGGGAAACTGCTGCATGATTTTCCTGTTTTCCTGTACAGCCTCTTCAAACTGTCCGTTTTTATAGAGGGCATTGGCAATTCGTGAAAGTGTTTCGGGGTAAGGCCCGTCAATACGCAAAGCCTGCTGGTAATTGTAAATGGCCGAATCGTATTTTTGCTGTAATTCCTGGGCAAATCCCAGGTTGAAGTAAGCCGAACCAAAATCGGGTTTGTAGCGGATGGCGTTTCTGAATGCGCGTTCCGCTTTTTCAAAGTACCCGGCTGCATTCTTTTTTTCCATCCCGGCTTTCACAGTATCGTTTCGCTCGCGGTAACTCCTTTCACGGATAAGTGCCTGGTTTCCGTAAATTTTCGAGTACACCGTTCCCAGGTTATTCCAGGACGAATAATGCGACGAGTCCAGTTTGACAGCCTGTTCGTAGTGCATGGTCGCGCTGTCAACCATCTGAACGATCAAAAGGAAAGGGTTCACCGGCTTTGACAGTTCGATGTTTACTTTTTTGATCAGTTCGGAGGCATACAGATCGTTTGCCTTCACCGAATGGAAGAGGTGGATCCGGTCGGTGCGGAAGAGCGAGTACTGGGTACGCCACTGGTAATTTCTGTAACGGGTGTACTGTCCGTAAGGCAGAAAAAATATCAGGGTCAACGCAACAACACCTATGGTTTTTGCTGTTTTGATCCGCTTTTCGCGCAAGCTGCTCCTGAAAATTTTAAAAAACATCCAGACCAGAAAAATTGCAAACGACAGCGAAGGAAAAAACAAAAACCGGTCGCCAACAATGCCGGGCACAGGATAAACGATGTTGGCGTACATGGAAATGTTGATGGCGTAATAAATGATGATGAAGGAATACAGCCGCTTGTCTTTTAGTCCTTTAAATGCAAGAAAAGCCAGGCCCAGGTGTGCGGCGAACGAAAGCAGAACCCATACATTTCCCCAGCCCACCACGGGAATCATGTTGTAACCGTAGTAGTAGCCCAGCGGGTAAGGGTAAGCCAGCATTTTCAGGTACCAGCCCAAAATGTAAAAAGCGGTTGACAGCCTGCGTAAAATGTTGGGTTCGGAAACCAGCGGGTTCTCCATAAAACGAATGTCGCGGCTGAACTCCGGCAAAAACAGCCAGGGCCCCAGCAAAGCCAGCACGGCCACAATCAGGGCAGTCAGTACGAAGCCACCCAGTTTCTTCGGTGGAATGTCTGTGAAAAAATACAGCACCAGCGGGAAAACAGCCATCTGGGCGATGGCGGTTTCTTTGGAAAGCAACGCCACAAAATAGCTGAGCATTCCGTAAACGAAAAATTTCTTTTTTCCCGTATCAGCCCAGCGGATGAACTGCCAGAGGGCCAGAAAGGAAAAAATAAATACCAGCAGCATGTCGCGATTTTTCAAACTGGCTACCACCTCGGTGTGGGTGGGATGCGACAAAAACAACACCGTTACCAGAAAGGGAAACCAGATGTTGTACTTGCCGAACAAACGCCGAAGCACCTTGTAAAGCAGCAAAATACCAATCAGGTACAGAAGCACATTGATCAGGTGACCGATGTAAGGATTGTACTCCGAGTTTGCCGTAAACTGGTTTTCGATGGCAAAGCTGAGCCGCACCATGGGCCGGTAACCGTAAGCCATTCCCGCCTCTTCGGAATAAAGTGTCGTGAAAATCTCCGGGATACCCGCAAAACCTTTCGCGATTTGCGGATTCTGGTTGTTGATGTAATGATCGTCAAGCGAAAAATAATTGAAGACGGTGTTGTAATACAGCACTACTGTAATCAAAACCAGCAACAGTTTGAAGAGGTTAACTGTCCTGCGTTCGTCCAGTTGCTTCAGCAAGCCCGGTTTTTTATTTTGGCTCTTTCCCATTTTTTTATAACCTATTCAACAAACATTCGTTCTGCAAAGTGCCTCAGGGCCTGTGTAGTGATCTCACGGGCCTCGATGAAACCCATGTGGCCCACGCCGTCGAGGATAAGGGCTTCGCAATTTTTTGGAAGCTCCAATTGGGGTAACACTTTTTCCGGCGGCACCCGTGAATCTTTTTTTCCTACAATAAAAAATACCGGTATGTCGAGGTTTTTCAGCAGGGCAAATTGATTTTCCCTGTCACGCATTCCGGCCAGCGCCGCACAAATGCCTTCCACCGAAGTTTGTTCCGCAAGGGCTTTCAACGATTCGATCTCATCAGCAAATTTGGGTACATTTTCTTCTGCAAAAAGCAAAGGAATGAAAGACGCGATAAAGTTTTTGTGGCTGTTTTTCACAAACTCAATCGCACGGTTGCGGTTCAATTTGGCTTCTGTGTCGTCCCCGGCCACCTGTGAATGGAACAGCACCAACCCATTCAGTTTCCCGGGATATTTTTTGGCGAAGGCCAGGGCAACGTAACCTCCCATGGAATGTCCCACCACCACAGCCTGTCCGGTATTTTCTTCTTCCAGCACCTGTGCCGCTGCACCGGCCATCATTTCCATGCTGTGAATTTTGTCCACCACTTCACTTTTGCCGAATCCGGGCAGATCGATGGAAATAACGGTAAACCTGTCTGCCAGCGAGCCGGCCATTGTTTCCCAAATGGCCATGCTTTCCAGAAATCCATGCAGCAGCAAAACCGCCGGCCCCGATCCACGGATACTGTAGTTCAGTATTTTCCCCCTGAAACGTATTTGTTTCTCCATTTCCAAGTTTTTGGCAAAGATAAAAAATGAGGTGTTGCACCGGGAGGACAATTGTGATTGCTTTTTTATCCGCTTTGCGGGATGGTATCTGTTCGATCATCTAAACCTTTAAACATATTTTTTTGCGTTCATGTTATTTTTTTACTTTTACAGTCTTATGGCCGGAACCAAACCTGATAAATCCAAAGGCAAGCCGAAATCCGACCCGAATTTGTGGGTAAAAAAGCACGGTGATTACCTTTACAACTTCGCCTGGTCGCGTGTGCAATCCAAAGAGGTTGCCGAAGATCTGGTGCAGGACACTTTTATCTCGGCACTGAAGTCGTTGCACTCCTTTCGTGGTGACAGTTCGGAACTCACCTGGCTGACATCTATCCTTAAGCGCAAGGTGATTGACCACTACCGGAAGCTCAGCACCAGGAAAGAAATCCCGGCTTCACACTTTCCTTCTCCTTTTCAAAAAGACGGGGCTTTCGAAGGCCACTGGATCATGGAAAGGGCACCCAAAGACTGGCGTAAACAGGACGACAACCCATTGCAACAGGAAGAATTTCAACGCATCATGGCTTACTGCCTTTCGCAACTGCCACCCAAATGGCATTCGGTTTTCATCCTGAAGGTCATGGAAGAAATTAACAGCGACGAAGTTTGTAAGGAACTGGGGTGTACGGCGTCAAACCTGTGGGTCATGCTTCACCGGGCACGACTCCAACTCAGAGAATGTATTGAAAAAAAATGGCTTAAATGAAAAAGCTGAAAGACATGTTTGCCAGGGGCATGAGCAAGATCATGCTTAATTGCGAAAAGGCAACGCTGCTGATTACGAAAAATGAATACGAGCAACTTGGCTTTGTCAGCCGGTTCAAGCTGAAAATGCACCTGGCCTCCTGCAAGTTCTGCCGTAATTTTTCCGAGCAGTCAAAATACATTACCACCCGGGTACAGGATGTCAAAGCCATCGACCCTGCACACCTGAAAATTCACCTCAGCCCCGAGCAAAAAACCAGGATTGCCAGGGCTGTTGAGCAGGAAACGATCAAAAACTGATCCCTATTCCTTTTCTGCTTTCGACCTGACGAATTCGAACAACAAACGCACCCCGACGCCCGTGGCCTGGATGCCGCGGTAACTGTCGTTCTTATTTAAAAAAGCAGGGCCTGCAATGTCGAGGTGAATGTAGGGGTAGTCGGTAAAATGTTCCAGGAATTTGGCGGCAGTGATGGCACCGGCTTCAATGCCGCCGATGTTTTTCAGGTCGGCGATTTCCGACTTGATCTGCTCCTGGTAATCGTCCCACATGGGGAACTCCACGATGCGTTCGTGCACTTTGTCGCCCGAGCGCTGCAATTGCTCAAAATCCTCCTGCGATTTGACGGACATGCCCACCATGGCCTGGGGGCCGATGGCGCGTGCCGCAGCACCCGTAAGCGTCGCCATGTCGATGACCAGCGAGGGCTTGTATTTTTTCGCGTAACTCAGCGCATCGGCAAGTATCATGCGGCCTTCGGCGTCGGTGTTCAGCACTTCGACGGTGCTGCCGTCGTGCATGTGGATCACATCGCCGGGGGTGTAGGCATTGCCGTCGGGGCGGTTGTCGGTGGCCGGCACAAGGGCTATCACCCAAACCGGCAGCCTGGCTTTGGCAATGGCGTAGGTGGCAGCAGCCACGGCAGCGCCGCCGGCCATGTCACTCTTCATGGTATCCATAAAATTCGAAGGCTTCAGGCTGAGACCGCCAGTGTCGTAAACCACCCCCTTGCCCACAAAAATATAGGGCCTTTTGTTGATCTTTTTCGGGGGTTTCCATTCCAGCACCGTAAAAGTCGGCGGATCAATACTTCCTTTGTTCACCGCCAGCAGCCCGCCCATTTTCAGGCTTTCGATCTTTTGTTTGCTAAACACATCCACTTTGACTCCGGCCACTTTGCACAGCTTGGTGATTTCTTCTGCAAAACGTTTGGCCGTCAGGAACGACACCGGTTCGTTCACCATGTCGCGGGCGTTGTACACGGCCTCCACAAGGATGCGCAGTTGCTCGATGTCGCTTTCTTCAACATCGGCAGCATAAATGTCGAGCTGCTCCAGCTTGTTTTCCTTTTTATCGTCTTTGTTCTTGTATTTCAGAAACTGGTAGTTGCCCAGCAAAAGGCCTTCGGCAAAAGCCAGGGTTTCTTCGCCTGTGGCATTCACGGCACTCACAACCACTCTTTCGACCCTTGCCTTGTTCAACAACACCTGAGCCTCATGGCCTTGTTTGCGGAAACTCTCCAGCCGGCTTGCCCGCATACCCGTGAAGTCGCCGTACACTACATAAATCATGTTTTTGTAGCGGTTGATCGCAATTACTTTCCTTTTGGCGCGGTGCTCGCGCTTCACAAATTCTATTTCTTCATTACTGAGTTTGATGTTTTTTAGGTCGGTTCCTGCCTTAATCAGGTAAACCGTATCAGCAGCAGTTGGTTTGCGTAATGCCTTTTTTAAAATCATTTCCATGGTTTTATTTTTTTTGGCAAAGATAAAAAAGAAGTCGCAGGGAGAATTAAAGGTATTCTTTTACTTTTTCGACAACCCGTCCGGTTGCACCGGCATTATTCACGACAAATTTTCTGGAGATGTCAGCACTGTTACTACAAAATACCGTGTCAGTCATCAACCGGTTAAAAGCACTGAGGCATTCGCTGCTGTTCTCCACCGGGAAGCCGCCACCGAGTTCCGACAATTGTACAGCCTCCTGAAAGCGTTTGTAATTGGTACCGAAAATGACGGGCAGCCCGTAAGTTGCCGCTTCCAGCACATTGTGGATGCCTGCACCAAAACCACCGCCGATGTACGCTATTTTGGCAAAACGGTAAAGCCCTGAGAGCATGCCGATGCTGTCGATGACCAGCACACGGCTTTCCGCAAAGTCCGCATCCTTTTGCTGCGAAAACAGTACCGGTTGCCAGGAACTGAATTTTTCCAGAATCTGCTGAATGTGTTCTTTGTCCACAAGGTGCGGTGCCAGCACAAGTTTAAAGGATTGTTCAGATTGCTCCAGAAGACTTTTGAGGAGATCTTCGTCGGAGGGCCAGGTGCTGCCGGCAACCAGCAGGGGGCTGCCACCTGAGAATGCTTCCATTACCGGCAGTTTCATTTCCTCGTCTGCCAATTGCAGCACCCTGTCGAAACGGGTATCTCCGCTCACTCCCACGTGGAAAACCTTGACGGTACTGAGCAGGTCTTTCGAATCCTGGTTTTGCACAAAAAAATAAGTGACTTTCTGCAATTGCCTGCGAAACCAGCGACCCCAGGGTCGGAAAAAATGCTGCGATGGTCTGAAAATGACCGAAACCATCAGCAATGGGATTTTGTTCCTGCTCAACTCACGCAGGTAGTTGAACCAAAATTCGTATTTCACAAAAACGGCCAGCCGCGGACGGGTCAGCGTAATGAACTTCCGTGCATTCTGTGCTGTGTCCAGGGGCAGGTAAAAAACGTAATCGGCTTGTGCATAATTCTGTCTGACCTCGTAGCCCGAGGGCGAAAAAAAAGTAAGTAGTATTTTGTGGTCTTTGTAACGCTCTTTTAATGCCTCAAGCACCGGCCGGCCCTGTTCAAATTCGCCCAGGCTGGCACAGTGAAACCAAATAATCTTTTCGTTCCCGTTGAAGGCTGCGGCCAGTTCACTGAAAATCCCCTTCCTGCCCATCAGCCACCGGCGGGCCTTGCTGTTGAAAAGCGCTGCTATCCGGATACCAAGGGCATAAAGCAGGACCGAGATATTGTAAAGAAAGTGCATGCTTAATAGTAATAATACTTGTCGGGAGCACGACTGTAAACGGGAATCATCCAGCCAATCTTGAAGCCGTAAAACAAATCAAGATAATTACTTTTGTCGGGACCTGCCGGTGTGTAGGTGCCGTTAGCCTGATCGTACACCATGCGGTCGCAATCACGGTCGCGCAAGCTTTTGGTGAAGGCCTGGTAGAACTCAAAACCTGCAAAAAAATTGGCTACCCTTGATTTACCCATGAAAAAATAGCCGATGAACTCGTTGAACGTTACCCCGCCGGTAAGGCGGTCGTATCCTTTGGCGTAGTCATCCGAGATTTGGGGAGCCGTACGGTGCTGGTTGTCGATCTTCATGCGGTGCACCAGAAAACCCACACCACCCATGACCATAAGCCCCGAGTTGGGATTGGGGCTCAACACATTGAGCACCTTTCCAATGCGGAAATTAATGCTGTAGCCCCTTTCGTACAGGGCGTACAGGGCGTAGGTACCGTTGCCGTCAATGATGTGTCCCGACCGGGTTTCCACCATCCACAAAATGCTGTCGGCGTTGTTGATCTTGTTCCCGAAAATAAAATTGGCATCCAGGGACAAAATCAGGTTTTTCGAGGACTTGTACATGGTGGCAAAACCGATGGTGGAATTGAATCCGTAACGGTCGGACACGTCACCACCCGGAAACTGAAAAGCGTATGTGAAAGCGGGAATAAAGGCACGGATGACCGTGTCGTTTGCATTCAACTGTGCACGGAGCAGAAGGCTCAAAAAAAAGAGTACGATAAAAACAGGTGCTTTTTTCAGCATGCTGTGGTAATTTTTGGGCAAAGATAAAGAAAGTATTGTGTTTTCCGCACCTGACAAATCAGCTTGTTTCCGGTGAAAGAATTGCCGGAAATTAAAGGATACTCATTCCCCATTTTCCTTAATTTTGCCAACCATTGCAAAAACAACAACCACTTAACGACTTTTTAAATGATCAAATACAACATGGTTGACCTTGGGGGTCAGTACAAAAAGATCAAGCCTGAGGTGGACCGTGCCATTCAGGAAGTTATTGACACTACGTCTTTTATTAACGGGCCGGCGGTAAAACGCTTTCAGCAAAGCCTGGAAGATTACCTTGGTGTGAAGCACGTCATCCCCTGTGGTAATGGCACCGATGCCCTCCAGGTTGCCCTGATGGCACTGAACCTGCAGCCGGGCGACGAGGTCATCACCACTTCGTTCACCTTCATTGCAACTGCCGAAGTAATTGCCTTACTGAGATTGACACCCGTGCTGGTTGATGTTGAGCCTGACACCTTCAACATTGATCCGGCAGCGGTGGAAAAGGCCATCACTCCCAGAACAAAAGCCATCATTCCCGTACACTTGTTCGGGCAACCCGCCGACATGCATGCCATCATACAAATTGCCGACAAGCATGGTTTGTACATTGTTGAAGACACTGCCCAGGCCATCGGTGCCGATTACACCTGTCCGGAAAGCGGCAGGACAAAAAAGGTCGGTACCTGGGGCAACATCGGCTGCACCTCTTTCTTTCCGTCGAAAAACCTGGGCGCCTTCGGCGACGGCGGTGCCATATTCACCAACGACGGCGAACTGGCCGCACAAATGCGCGTGGTGGTCAACCACGGCATGAAAGTGCGCTACTACCACGATTATGTGGGTGTCAACTCGCGCCTCGACAGTATCCAGGCTGCCATCCTCGACATCAAACTTAAACATCTGGACGAGTACGCTACCGCCCGGCAAAAAGCGGCGGCCTTTTACAACGATGCCTTTGCCGGTCAGCCGAAAATCAAAACCCCTTCCACAGCACCCGGCAGAACCCACGTTTTCCACCAATACACACTGGTGCTGGAGGATGTTGACCGCGAAGGACTGATGAAACATCTGGCAGAAAAAGGTATCGCCTCGGCGGTTTATTACCCGGTACCCCTGCACCTGCAAAAAGCCTATCTCGACCCAAGGTACAAGCAGGGTGATTTCCCGGTGACTGAGAAGCTCAGCCACTCGGTAATCTCGTTACCCATGCACACAGAACTGACGGAAGAAATCCAAAAAACCATCACCGGCGCAGTGCTTGAGTTTGTGGGTTAGTCAGTGTACAGGTATAAGGTGGAAGCTGTTACTGTAACGGAAAACATCCTTTTTACACTTCAGTCCGGCCGGCCGGAAAGTCTTAAAAATTCATGGTTTTGTAAGGAATTGGAGTCCTCTGCGACTATTCGGCTGGACAAACAACCATAATTTGTTCGTGAGAAAAACTTACTTTTATCCCTCAAATCATTTCCGATGAAACAAACACTTTCGCCGGCTGTACCGTATCAAAAAAAGGACCTTTGGATCTCCCAGTTTGCACATGATGTTACGCTTGGCCTTTCGCAACACCCGAAGTCAGTTCCCTCCCGGTACTTTTACGATAAGGAAGGGGATAAAATTTTTCAGCAAATTATGAACATGCCTGAATACTACATTACTTCCTGCGAACACGATATTTTTATGCAACAGGGCAAGAAGATGTGTCAGGTGTTTCATGAACCCGGCGAAACTTTCAACCTGATTGAATTTGGCGCCGGCGACGGCTACAAAACCAAAGTGCTGCTGAAAAAACTACTGGAAGACGAGGCTGATTTTACGTACAACCCGGTGGACATCTCCAAAAACATTCTCGAAGAATTGAACACAAACCTGAAAAACGAGCTTCCGGGAATGAAAGTCAGGCCATTGAACATGGAGTACTTCAGTGCTTTGAGCAAGTTATCGGAGCTGAACACCCGGCGGAATGTGGTTTTGTTCCTGGGCGCCAACATCGGGAATTTCAGCAGGGAAGCTGCGGGAAACTTCCTCAGCCGCATCAGCTGGTACTGTAAACCCGGCGACCTTTTGTTGCTCGGTGCCGACCTGAAAAAAGATCCGCAAATCATCAGCCTGGCTTACAACGACCCCCACGGCATTACGGCCGCATTCAACCTGAACCTGCTGCAAAGGATGAATCGTGAACTGGGTGCGGATTTTGACACGAACAGTTTTGTTCACCACACTTTTTACGAACCGCAAAGCGGCGAAGTGCTGAGTTACCTGGTTTCACTCAGGCGGCAGACTGTCCGTTTCGCGCACATCAACATGGAGGTAAGTTTCGAGGCTTTCGAGTCCATCCACACCGAAACATCCCGAAAGTACAGTCTTTCCGAGCTGGAAGAACTCGCTGCCGATCAGGGATTTGAAGTGCTGGAGCACTTTTCCGACGAACGCAACTATTTCGTGGATTCGCTGTGGAAAATCAGGTAGGACGGTCTATCTCACAAGATTCATTCTGACAAAAACCGGCAGGTGGTCGCTGTAACCGCCGTAATAGTTCTTTGTCGCCGTGCGATTTGGCCTTGCCGGCCCCTTTTCGGGCTTGTAAAGCATCCAGTCTTTT
>JAJRWG010000144.1 GCA_024276895.1 Bacteroidota bacterium | reverse complement strand
ACATCGATATGAATATCAGCTACTTCGATATGAACGGTGAGCCCATCGACATCCGTAATTTACCGCACGGGCTTGACTTTTATGTTAAGGTGAAGATTCACAACCCGGGGATTTACAGCAGCCGGCTTGAAAATGTGGCCCTGTCGCTTTTATTCCCGTCAGGCTGGGAGATCATCAACACCCGCATGCTGGACCTGGGCTCGGAGTTGCGTTCCTCAAGCAGCGACTACATTGATTTTCGTGACGACCGTGTGGATATTTTCTTCATTCTCCGGTCGGGTGGCACGAAATACTTCTACGTATTGCTGAACGCCGCTTACCAGGGAACCTACTTCCTGCCCGTCAGCCGCTGTGGACCCATGTACGACAATGAGGTCAGCGCTTCCGAAGGCGGGGGGCAGGTCCGGGTAGTGAAAAAATAGAGAAAGAATATCGAATCCCTTACGTACGGGATCAACGATTGTTGATTTTTGAAGGAAACCGAAGAAAATCGAAATTCTTAAATCGTTGACCGATCTTTATAAATGTCACGAAAAATAAAAATACTGCTGTTGTTCGTCCTGCCGGTGGCGGTTCTGGCCATCGCCGGCAGGCTGCTGTTGCCCGACCCGCTTTTCAACGATCCTTTTTCCACCGTCATTTACGAGCGCAACGGCCGGCTGCTGGGCGCCCGTGTTGCAGATGACGGGCAGTGGCGCTTCCCCGAATCCGACAGCATTTCCGCAAAATTCAAAACAGCCGTCGTCCTGCGCGAGGACCGCTATTTCTACCGGCACCCCGGTTTCAATCCCCTTGCCATCTTCAAGGCGATGGTTGAAAACATCAAAGCCGGAAAAATCGTTCGCGGCGGAAGTACCATCAGCATGCAAACCATCCGCTTGTCGCGCAAAGGTAAAGCCCGGACGGTGAGTGAAAAAATCATCGAATTGTTTTTAGCCGTCGGGCTTGAACTGAAGTACAGCAAAGCGGAAATACTTCAGCTTTACTGCGCCCATGCCCCTTTTGGCGGTAATGTGGTCGGGCTTGAAGCCGCTTCCTGGCGCTACTTCGGCCATGCTCCCGCGCAACTGAGCTGGGGTGAGGCCGCTGCACTGGCCGTGCTGCCCAACGCACCGGCGCTCATCCATCCCGGTCGGAACCGCGATGCCCTGCATGCCAAACGCGACGGCCTGCTGAAAACGCTTTACAACGAAGGATTCATCGACAGCCTGACACTGGTCATCTCACGCCTGGAAGAACTTCCCGGCAAGCCCGTTCCCTTACCGCAACAGGCCCCTCACCTGCTGGATTTCTTCAACCGGACACAAAAAGGGAAAGCCGTCAAAACCACACTGGATGCCGGTTTGCAGCAAAGGGTGGCCGCGATTGTGGAAGAGCATCAATTGCGGCTGGAAACCAACGAGATTCACAATGCGGCCGTACTGGTACTCAGGCCTGAAACCTACGAAGTGCTGGCCTACGTGGCCAACACCCGCAACCTTGACGGCAAACCCCACGGCAACTCGGTGGACATGATCAGGGCAAAGCGCAGCACGGGCAGCATTTTGAAACCGCTGCTCTACGCGGCCATGATCGAAGACGGCCTGCTGATGCCCGACGCGTTGGTGCCCGACATTCCCAGCTACTACCGGAACTACCATCCCGAAAACTATGACCTTACCTTCGAGGGGGCCGTCCCTGCATCGCAGGCACTCTCGCGCTCGCGCAATGTGCCGGCAGTGTACATGCTTCGCGATTACGGTGGGGCGCGATTTTTACACCTGATGCGGAAAACCGGCCTCACCACCTTCGACAAGCCGGCGGGCTACTATGGGCTTACGCTCATCCTGGGTGGCGGGGAAGCAAGCCTCTGGGAACTGACGAACACTTATGCCGGCATGGCCAGAACATTGATGAACTACGACAAATTCTACGGAAAATACACCGGTCGCGAATACGAACCCCCGCTGCTTGAACTTTCCAAAGTCAGGAAGATTGCCGAAGCCGGACAAGCGAGTGAAGTCCCCCTGCACGCGGCTTCCGTCTGGCTGACTTACAAATCCCTCAACAAAGTGAAACGCCCCGAATCGGAGAAAGGCTGGGAGCGCTTTGGCTCTTCGCAGTCCGTTGCCTGGAAAACCGGTACCAGCTACGGTTTCAGGGACGGATGGGCCATTGGTTCGACTCCCGCTTACGTTGTGGGTGTCTGGGTTGGCAATGCCGATGGTGAGGGGCGCAACGGCCTCACCGGAACCACTTCCGCCGCACCCATACTGTTTGAAGTGTTCAACGGTTTGCAGCTGAACAAGAAATTTGTCCCGCCTTACGATGAATTGCGTCCTTTTGTGGTTTGCCGGAAAAGCGGTTACCGTGCCGGACGCCACTGTCCCGAAACCGACACGGTGTTTTCCTTTGAACGCAGCGACAAAACACCGCAGTGCAGCTTCCACCGTTTGATTTTTACCGACCCGGCGGAAGCCAGACGGGTGAACCGCAACTGCTCAGCTTCCGGTGAGATGCGCGCCGTTTTGTGGTTTGTTTTGCCGCCGGTTCAGGAGTGGTACTACCGGAAAAACCCCCCTTCGTACCGTACACTTCCGCCCTGGGCACCGGGCTGCGAACCGGGCGAAAGCAGCAAGGTGATGGCATTTATTTACCCGGTGCCCGGCACGAAGATCTTTGTTCCGCTAGGCACCGGCGGACGGCTGCAGAAGGTCGTTTTCGAGATCAGCCACCGCTTCCCCGACAAAAAGGTTTACTGGCATCTGGACAACATTTACCTGGGTGAAACGCGAAGCACCCATCAGTTTGGCTTTTCCCCGCCCGGGGGAAGACATACCCTGACCGTTGTGGATGAAGACGGTGAAAGCAGCAGTGTAAGTTTTGAAGTGGTGAATGAGGAATAGATTTATCGGAAAACTGCGGGAGAGTGTCCACGTAGTGGATGCATCTTTGTAGAAGAACCAACCAAAATTAGTCTTTCCCCGCAGGGGATAAAACGTTTTATTCATCCAGGAGATTCAATCGGTCTTTTAACGGCTGAAGCCGGGAGCCTTCTTTGACTTGCCCCGCCCTAAAGGACGGGGTAAAAGATCGGTTGCTTGAAGCGGGGAAAGTTTATTCTGCACTCAGCATCTTTAAAATATACTTTGCCAGGTTTTCGTTGATTTCTCTGTGGCATGGAACAGCTTGTGCCATTTTTGTTTTCGGATTTCGATACCAGTCATGTTTTGAACCGTGCCTGACAAGCACACAACCGGCAGCTTCGATCTTGCGTATCAGGTCTCTTCGCTTTATCGGACATTTACCTATGCAATTTCCAACTCACCTGATTTTCTCACATTGGGAATTGAACCGCTTTTCAGATCAAAATAAATATCTTTCAGGTTTTCTTTTAACTCTTCCAGCGTATGGCCTTGTGTCCAGTAATCAGGAAATTCTTTCAGGTACCCGATCCACATTTTTTCATCCTGCCAGTAAACAAATTCTGTTGTATTCATCGCCCTGTTTTCTGACAAAGATAAGTACAAATTAATAAGCCCATAAAACGCCTGGGGAATGCAATTTTTTGTTTTGCAGATTTACTATGATCTGTGCTTTTTTCGAGCTTTCATCTCCCCGTTGCAGTTCCTACTTCTCCAACACCACAAAAGCATTGGCCATTTCCCTGACGTGCGATATGGAGAGATGGATTTGCGTTACCTTTTGGTCTTCAAGAAACGCTTTCACTTTGCCACGGGGCACGATGTAAGGTTTGCCCAGTTCGTCGTTCAGGACTTCAATCTCCCTGAAAGCCATGCCGTAGCGGTAACCCGTACCCAGGGCTTTGAAAAAAGCCTCTTTGGCGGCAAAACGGGCAGCGTAGCACTGGTACATGGTTACCTTGCCCTTGCTGCAATAACGCTGTTCGGCAACAGTGTACAACTTGTCGCGCAATGCCTCGTTGTTTTCCAGATGCCGCTGCATCCGTTTCACCTCGATGATATCAGTACCAATTCCGAAGATCATGGGCAGGAGTTCGTGTTAAAGGTTTCAAATGTAAGCAAAAGCTATTTCTTCAATAAAGCGTCAGCTTCCTGCCGGGCTTTCTTTTTAATCAGGTCCGACTGTTTTTTGGCCTCGTTCAGGATTGCATCGGCCTTTTTATCGGCTTCCGAGCGCAGGCCTTCCACTTTCTTGTCGCTCTCGGCCCTGAGTTTTTTGATGGTCTCCCTGGCGGCAAACTCGGCGAGAGGCCCTT
>JAJRWG010000143.1 GCA_024276895.1 Bacteroidota bacterium | reverse complement strand
GTGGGCGAATTCCGGTTTTTCGAAACCCAGCGCTTCGTAAAGCAAAACGTGCAGGGGCAGCGAGGGCAGCCATTCCTCTCCGCGGATGACGTGGCTGATCTCCATCAGGTGGTCGTCAACCACGTTGGCCAGGTGGTAGGTGGGGAGGCCGTCCGACTTGAACAGCACTTTGTCGTCAAGTACCCGGGTGTTCACCTCCACCCTGCCCCGGATGAGGTCGTTCATCACCACCGTTTTGTCTTCGGGCATTTTGAAACGCAGCACGTAGGGCGTGTTGTATTTCAGCAATTCTTCGGTTTCGGCCTTGCTCAGCGAAAGGGAGTTTTTCAACTGCTTGCGGACGGAAGCATCGTAGGTAAAAGTCTTTTTTTCGGCTTCGAATTGCCTGCGGATGGCGTTCAGTTCGTCAGGCGTGTCGAAGGCAAGATAGGCATTTCCTTCCGCAAGCAGGCGGTCGGCATACTGCCGGTACAGCGAGGAGCGTTCCGACTGCCGGTAGGGTGCGAAAGGGCCGCCTTTCCCCACACCTTCGTCAAAGGCAATGCCGCACCATTTCAGGGCTTCGATGATGTATGCTTCGGCACCCGGCACAAAACGGGTTTGGTCGGTGTCTTCGATGCGGAGGATGAAACTGCCCTTGTGCTTTCTGGCAAAAAGATAGTTGTACAAAGCCGTGCGTACACCGCCGATGTGCAAAGGCCCGGTCGGACTGGGCGCAAAACGCACCCGGATATTTTTGTTGTTCATTTTCTGATGATTTGGACGGCAAAAATAGGTAAAAAGGGGGCAGGGTGAATCGCGAAAAATTCGGCTTCGTCCGGCAGGTCAACACACGGGCTACATTAAAAAAGCATCGTAATTATCGCTGTTCACCAGTTTGAAATAATGACCGGGGTAAGCCTTTGCAAAGGTTTTGGACAAGCGGGATTTCTTTTTGGGATTGAACTTGAATTCGTAAGCATGAAATAATCCGTCGTATTCTTCAATGTAATCTATTTCTTGTTTTTGGGTTGTTCTCCAGAAGAATTGATTGCCGTAAACCCGTTTGTACCCGATCAGCTTTTTCCTTTCGCTGATGAGGTAGTTTTCCCAGAGTGCGCCAAGGTCTATTCTTGACTCCAGCCTGTTGAAATTGCCGATTACAGCATTTCGGATCCCGTTGTCGTAGAAATAAATCTTTCTGGACTTTTTCAGCTCATTTCTCAGGTTTCTGCTCAGGGGATGCAGGCGAAAAATAACATAGGCTTTTTCAAGCAAATCAATGTATTTTACAACTGTTTTGGGGTCGGAACCAATGGTTTGTGAAAGCTCGTTGTACGAAACTTCGTTTCCTGTCTGCCACGATAAGGCCTGGAGTAGTTTCACCAAAAGCGATGGCTTTTTAATCGTCTCCAGCGAAAGAAGGTCTTTGTATAAATAACTGTCTGCCAGCCAGATCAAATTTTCCCGGGCATCTTCAGGATGATTTATCACTTCGGGGTATGAGCCGTAAATCAACCGTTGCGGCAGCATTTCTTTCTCCTTTAATTTGCCGTTTTCGCGAACAAGCTCGTGATACGAGATCGGGTACAGAAAGTACTCGAACTTTCTTCCGGTCAAGGCTTCACTGACCTCGCCTGCCAGTTCGAAAGAAGAAGAACCTGTCGCGATAACCTGGATTTCCGGCAACGAATCCACGATAATCTTCAGGGTCAGGCCGATGTTGTTTATTTTTTGCGCCTCGTCAATCACAATAATTTTGTTCTTGCCAAACAACTGCCGCAAGTCGCCCGAAGAAATATTGTTGAAAATCGTTGGGGTAGAAGGTTCGTCGCCGTTAAACCAAATGTAGGGTTCGGAAACAGCATTTACAATTGTCCTGACCAGTGTTGTTTTCCCCACCTGCCGCGGACCGCTCAGGATAATTGCTTTCGATTTGAAAAGCTTTTCCCGGATAACTACTTCCAGATCCCGTTTAATCATGACTGCAAATATATAATTATTTTGGATTCAAATCCAAAATAATTATAATAATTCGGGATTCAAATCCAAAATTATTATGTTTTCACAAACCCGGGCTGCAAACCGAATCCCGGTTTTTCGAACGGAAGCATTGGATGGCGGGCTATTTTACAAATCGCCTCACGCGGCTTTGCGTGCCGTTGGTAACCCTGACAAGGTAAACCCCTTTGGGAAGCCCCGAAACGTCCAGCGTAAGCTGTTTGGCGGCACTGCGGGTGAACAGGAGTTCTTTTCCCGTCAGGTCGAGTAAGCGGATTTCGCGCATCGGATTTTGTGCCGACGGGAAAAAGACGTTCAGCGTGTTCACCGCGGGATTGGGGCCGATGCTGAAATAAACCGGCGAACTCAGCTCGTCAACAACCACCGTCAGGCTTTCCACCTCTTCCATGGTCCAGTTTTTGGGGTCAACCTCCACGTCCACCACCTGCTTTTCGGTATAAGCCGTAAAATGATTAAAGTTTTCCGTCTGTTCAAAACTGACGATGGTGTCGGTGCCGTCCGAAAACTTGAGCCGGTAATCCATCAGCATCCTGAAAAAGGGCGTTGACGAGGCCGATGTGGTTTGTGTTGACAACAGGTGAAAATTGCCGCCCACCATGTAGTAGGTCAGGTCGTAAACGGGATAACCTTCGCCGTAGTACCACTGGTCGAAAAAGTAATCCAGGTCTATGCCGGTAACCTCTTCGGCGGTGTTCTTAAAGTCCTCGCCCGTGGCGGTGCTGTCGGTAAAATCGGTTTGAAAGGTTTCCATCACCTGGAAAAAAAGATCGTCGTCCTGAATCTCATGGCGCAGGGTGTGGATGATGGCTGCTCCCTTGTTGTAGGATAACCTTCCGTCGAAGATGCGCCACTCGTTGCCGGGATAAATTTCATCTTCGGGGATGAACACGCTTCCGCCGGGCTGCGACATAGCACTGTTTTGCTTGCCGACGATGAAGCCCTCGGCGCTTTCCCATCCGTGGATAAATTCCTCGGCTAAAAAGTTGGAGTAAGTGGCAAAACCTTCGTTGATCCAGATGTCGCTCCAGGTGGCACAGGTCACGTTGTCGCCGAACCACATGTGCCCCAGTTCGTGGGCAACCAGTCCGAACCAGAAACCGCCCAGGGTGGTGTTGGTCTGGTGCTCCATGCCGCCGCCCAGTTCAACCAGCGTTTGCCCGTACTTTTCTTCCCAAAAAGGATAAAGAATGTAGAGGTCCGAAAACAGTTCCACCATGGCCGGGGTTTCGTCAATGCTGTTTTTGTAATTTTCCAGGCAGCCGGGACTGTCGTAAACGTAGTTTTCGATCAGGATGGAATCGCCCTCCATTTCATCGGGATGGGCATACAGGTCGTACTGCTGGTATTCGGAAACGGCAAAGGAAATGAGGTAGTAGTCGATGGGGTAATTGGATTTCCATTCGTAACGTTTTTTACCGTTACCCAGGTTGACGGTGTTGGTGAGCAGGCCCTGGGAAGTAGCCGTGTTGGCCGCATCGGTGGTGAGGAAGACCCAGACCGAATCGGCCTTGTCTTCAAGGTCCTGTTTGACGGGAAACCAGTCTTTGGCAGCAAAAGGCTCCGAGAGCGTCCAACTCACATTTTTGTCCCAAACACTGGCATAAGCTGTGGAAACGCCCGCGAAGAACCCGCCGGATGGGGGCTGCCCATGGTAAAAAATCTGTGCCGAAAAGGCGGTGCCCGAGTCAACCGGTGTTACGGGGACAAGCACGTTGTCGCCGTCCCGCGTCCACGAAGTGTACTCAGTGCCTTCGAAAAGTATCTTGTCGATGGTATGTTCGCTGATCAGCTCAAATGCGAAAGTGTCCAGCGTCACCACGCTTTCGGCATTGATGGTAACGTTGCCGGAAACAGCGGTTGAAGTATTTGAGACTTCAATATCAATCCAGTAAAAATTCACGTCGTAATCGTTAAGATACTCGCTTTGCCAGTCGTAAATACCGGCCAGAATATCTTTATTAAACTGTTTCAAGTGCAGACATTTTCCGTCAATATTTGCGTTATCTGCCTGCTGGGCGTTTGCAACAAATGCTGCCAAAAGAATAATCAGGGGTAAAAAACGTTTCATAATAAATGCTTTGGGTTTTTTAAACTTCACAAGGGAATTGATTTTTATCTTTGCCAAAAGTATGGATTAGAGGATTACTCACAACACAGACAAAACTACTTTAGCTTTAGTTGCCCATGTCCAAAGATTTCGACATACTGTTGCTTAAACTGGATACTTTTATCCGAAAGTATTACAAAAACCAGATAATCAGGGGCGTACTCATCAGCACCGGGCTCATCCTTTCCTTGTTCTTGCTGGTGAGTATTTTTGAATACTTCGCATGGAATTCAACGCTGACAAGGACAGTACTTTTTTACAGTTTTCTTTTGATGACTTTTTTTGTGCTGGTATTTTACATTGTGATACCTGCTTTGAAACTTCTGCGTATCGGAAAAATCATTTCGGAACAGGAGGCAGCAAGGATCATCGGCACACATTTTCTCGAAGTCAGTGACAAATTGCTGAACACTCTGCAACTGCAAAAGGCTGTAAAAACGAAACTTTCGCAGGGCGAAATGGAACTATTGCTTGCCGGCATCGGCCAGAAGGCCGCCGAACTCAGGCCGGTTCCTTTTAATAAAGCCATTGATTTTAACAAGAACCTTCGGTAC
>JAJRWG010000142.1 GCA_024276895.1 Bacteroidota bacterium | reverse complement strand
GACCCCGTTCGTTTCCTTGCCGTTACCGATGTGGCGCTGGACAGTGTTGTGGGAAATACCGCACACCTGTCGGTTTCAAATGGTTTAGGTATAAGCCTGTTCGTTATTTATGATCCCTTCACAGAGGATGATGACTGGATTTGGGGGACGCTTGGCGAGGGCTCCGGTACACCACCGAGGGGTAAATGCGATGGCAGCGAAGTCGGCGTTTCAGACGGGAGTAATGAGCTTGCTTATAGGCTGAATAACCCCAATGTCTCAGGTGTTAAACCCTCTGGATATACCGATATTGAGATAAAGGATGTTGATGGACTTGGTGATTACGAGGGCAGGTTGTACGTCGATTGGACACATGATATCGACAATTGTTTGTATGACACAGACCTAACCTATTATCTGGGTGAATCCGATGATATCATCTATTCTTATGAGGGACAAGGTGGTGAAAGACCATTGGGTAAAGATTTTATCAGGGTTGAGATAATTGATGATATGATACCATCAGGAAATCCATACCCATATTTACATAGGTATGAGATTAGGTATGGTATACCATATTATGGTTCTGGTGGTGAATAAATCTTTTTTGCAGCGTTCGTTCATTAACGAACGCTGCATTTTTCAATTCAATTTTTTATCATGAAACTTTTCAATAGCAATATATTCTTCCTGTTCATACTACTGTTTGCATCAGAAGCCCTTCAATCACAGGAAAAATCATTCGAGTACATCCTTGCCACGGAAAATGACGAAATTGCTTACGGTATCCGTGAAGACACCGTTGAACATGTTTATTATATTACCGGAAGAACACAATTATACAACAAAAACCACAAAAAGGCTTTATTCATAAAGCTTTCGAATGAAGGTGTTCTCATGGACAGCACTTCATTGTCTGATAGTGTACAAAGTTATTTTATGTATGATATTTTAAGTGGTTTTACTGATACAATAGTTTATACTGGTGTAAAATATGATACCGGCTATATTATTCAATCAAGGATAAACTCCTCTTTGATATTTTATTTGAGCAACGAAAACATGAACCCCATTGATACTCTGGAATATCCACTACCCGGAAATCATGCCTACTTTTTAAGTTATGTCCGTCGCCTGTCGAACGGCAAATACATCGTTCTTGGTTCACTGGCTGATACAATCGGCAACCCGACACCCATGTTTTTTCTTTATGAGTTCTCGGCCATGTTCGATAGCCTTCAGTTTGTTTTCTGGCCTGATTCTATTGGAGGTGGACACGACATCATGCTACAGGAAGACGGTAACTATTGGGCATTGATTAGTGGTTTTGGTAGTTGGAATCCGCGCTACTGGACGCTTGATTCAAACTATAATGTGTTGGCCAAAGGAAAAGTACTGAGCTTTATGTCTGACCCATTTGGTTTAAAATGGGACAGCGATACAACATTTTATGTTTGCGGAGAGGGAGCATTTGGTGGTTATGATGATGACATTAGCATTGCGCGGCAATTGCGAACTGATTATAATAACCCAGACGAGAACATTATTAGTTCATGGGGTACGGATAGTATTGATTTTCCTGCAATTAAGGGAGGCCTTGATTTTAACAACAAAGACTCTATCTTTATAGGGGGTATGGCTTTGTGGTGGGGCAGTTTTCAGGAAACCTCAAACTGGTTTGTCGTCATACAAACTGATAGCCTGCTCAATGTCCGATGGGAACGCTTTTACGGGGGCGATGCCTATTACACTATGTGGAAATTAATTGCAACATCAGATGGGGGATGTATCACGGTTGGCGGCCGCTACGATTACCGGAACACGGATATTGAGCAAGAAGATATTTACATCCTTAAACTCAACAGCGAAGGCCTGCTTGTTGGAAACCCGGAAACCCCGGCTATCAAAATGCAGGAAGCCATCGTTTTTCCCAACCCCGGCACCAACCGGCTCAGGGTACGCATCGCCGCACAGTACAATAACAGCACCTTCGAGTTGTACGATATGGCCGGAAACAGGGTCATCACCCAAAACATCAGCGGAAAATGGGGGGAAGCGAATACGACTTTTCTGCCCGCCGGAAACTATGTTTACCGCATATTTAACGATGCCGGGCTGTTTGAAACGGGCAAGTGGGTGAAGCGGTGAGTAATCTTCAGCCGGCAGTCGGCTGACCACTATTGTCAGTTTTCGCTTTACCGGAAAACTGTTCTTCAGTGGTCTGACGACTTTTTCGGTTTTCGGCCTTCCGACTCCGGACTTCCGGCTCCCGACTTTTCCCTATTTTTGCCTTTCCAAAAAGTAAAAAACGATGAAATTATTCCCCATAGAAACCGGAAACTTCAAACTGGATGGCGGCGCCATGTTCGGCGTGGTGCCCAAAGTGCTCTGGAACAAAGTTTATCCCGCCGATGAAAACAACCTTTGCAACTGGTCCATGCGCTGCCTGCTGGTGGCTGACGGCGACCGGCTGACACTTATCGACAACGGCATCGGCGATAAGCAGGACGAGAAATGGCTGAAACATTACTACCTGAATGGCGACGACACCCTGGAAAAGTCGCTGGCAGCAGTCGGCTACAAAGCTGAAGACCTGACCGACGTCATCCTGACCCACATGCACTTCGACCACTGCGGCGGCAGCGTCAAATGGAACGCCGGCAAAACCGGCTACGAGCTGGCCTTTCCCAATGCCACCTACTGGACCAGCCAACAGCAGTTCGACTGGGCCACCAATCCCAACCGCCGCGAAAAAGCTTCATTCCTCAAGGAAAACATCCTGCCCATTCAGGAAAGCGGCCACCTGAAACTTATCGACAGCGAAAAGGAACACATTCCCAACATCGTGTTCAAACTTTACGACGGGCACACCGGCGGACAGGTCATCCCCCACATCCGCGTCAACGGCAAAACCGTGGTTTTCATGGCCGACCTGATGCCTTCCGCAGCTCACATCTCCATGCCGTGGATCATGGCCTACGACACCCGCCCCCTGCAAACCCTCAAAGACCGCGAACGTTTCTACAAGGAAGCCCTTGAAAACAATTACATCCTGTTTTTCGAGCACGATATTTACAACGAAGCCTGTACGCTGCACCAAACGGAAAAAGGGGTGAGGGTAAAGGAAAAGGGGGAGTTGAGGGAATTTCTCAATTTCCGGTAAACATTTAGGATCCTACATTCAATAAAGCTTTTCCAAAGTTTGGAACTTTGGAAAAGCTCT
>JAJRWG010000141.1 GCA_024276895.1 Bacteroidota bacterium | reverse complement strand
GGGGAAGTGCTGATCTCTTCAGAGGACATCATCGGAAATGTGAAAATTTATAACGCTGCTGGCAAACTTGTGTTCAGCAAAGATTGCAACAAGTCGAAAACTTCGATTGCGTTGGATAATTTTGAAGAAGGTGTTTACCTGGTTGTGACCAAGAATGCCGATGGAATCACAACAAACAAATTGATTGTTGTTCACTAGCCATATGACGAACATAAAACATTCTCAGAAAAGTTTGCACACCTCAGGCCTGAACGTTCTGTTAATCTCGCTTGATGGAAAATCAACATACTTCATCCGGTGTGGGCTGACCGCTTGCAAGTTTTTACAAATATGCAGTCTTACTTTTCACAAAAACCCCAAACATAATGAAAACACTGACTTTTTCATTCCTGGTCGTATCACTACTTTTGGCACAAAGCATACACGCTCAGGTAGCCATCAACACCGATGGCAGCAATCCCGACGGTTCAGCCATGCTGGACATTAAATCAACTACCGGCGGATTACTTGTCCCCCGTATGACAACCGCACAGCGGACAGCGATAAGTTCGCCGGCAAACGGCCTGATGGTTTTCGACACCGATACCCAATGCTTCTGGTTTTATGAAACCGGTTCGACCTCCTGGAAACGGATAATCGGTTCGAACAACAACACACAATTAACCGATGCCGATGGCGACACGAAAATACAGCTCGAAGAAACGGCAGATGAAGACATCATAAGATTCGATATGGCCGGCACCGAATTTATGGTGTTGGACAGTGGCAGGATTGAACCCATGAATACCGGCCAATCCGTTTTTCTTGGTGAAGGCGCCGGGCTAAATGATAATTTAACCAATAACCAAAATGTGTTTATCGGCTATCAGGCAGGCAATGCCAACACAACAGGCTCTTACAACACCGCAAACGGTATGCAGGCGCTCTATGCCAATACAACAGGAAATTCCAACACCGCAAATGGCGTAAAAGCACTCTACTTCAATACGGAAGGAACTCGCAATACCGCAAACGGTGTGCAGGCGCTCTATTCCAATACAACAGGAGGCTACAATACCGCAAACGGGTGGAAGGCTCTCTATTACAATATAACAGGAAACCAGAATACTGCAAACGGAATAAAGGCACTTTATTTTAACACCACCGGCTCTTTCAACTCCTCAAATGGTGTGCAGGCGCTCTATTCCAATACAGAAGGAGATTACAACACCGCAAACGGTGTAATTGCACTCTATTCCAACACAACAGGAAATCACAACACCGCAAACGGGTGGCAGGCACTCTATTCTAATAAAACGGGAAATTACAATACCGCAAACGGTGTAATTGCACTTTATTCCAATACAACAGGAAATCAGAACACCGCAAACGGTGTAAATGCACTCTATTTTAATACAACAGGCTCTTTCAACGCTGCAAACGGTGTAAATGCACTCTTTTCCAATACAACAGGAAACGCCAATGTTGCGACAGGAGCCGGGGCATTGTATAATAATACAACAAAAAGCAATCTCGTGGCAGTAGGCGATTCGGCTTTATATAACAATACGACCGGTGCTGAAAATTTAGCCGTTGGGTCAAAAGTACTCTACTCCAATACATCAGGAAATGACAATGTTGCGATAGGCATCAGGGCATTGTATAAAAATACAACAGGGAGTTTCAATACTGCGAGTGGCGTAGAGGCGCTCTATTTCAATACAACAGGAATTTACAACACAGCATACGGTTGCAACTCACTTTTTAGAAATACAACAGGCTCTTTCAACACCGCAAACGGTAGAAGCGCACTTTCTTTCAATTCAACAGGAAATTCCAATGTTGCGATAGGATACATGGCATTGTATTTTAATACAACAAAGAGCAATCTGGTAGCAGTAGGCGATTCGGCTCTATATAACAATACGACCGGTGCTGAAAATTTAGCCGTTGGGTCAAAAGCACTCTATTCCAATACAACAGGAAGTTCCAACACCGCAAACGGGCTAAGGGCACTCTATTCCAATACAACAGGAAATGGCAATGTTGCGATGGGCATCAGGGCATTGTATAAAAATACAACAAAGAGCAATCTTGTGGCAGTGGGTGATTCGTCTTTATTTAACAATACGACCGGTTTTGACAATTCAGCTGTCGGGTCTAAAGCACTCTACATCAATTCAACAGGAGTTCGTAACACAGCAAACGGTGCAGACGCACTCTATTTCAATACGTCAGGAAATCACAACTCAGCAACCGGCTGGCAGGCACTATATACCAATACGTCAGGAAGTTGGAACACAGCAATCGGCTGGCGGGCACTATATTCAAATACAACAGGAACTTTAAACACAGCTTTAGGGTACGAGGCTTTTTATAATGGATCAGCTTATTCAAATTGCACAGCACTTGGTTATGATGCCACTATCACAGCTTCCGATCAAGTACGTATTGGTAATAGTGTTATTACAAGCATTGGAGGTTTTCAGAACTGGAGCAATATTTCGGATTCACGTTTTAAAACCCAGGTAGGTGAAAATGTGAAGGGCCTGGAATTCATCATGAAACTAAGGCCGGTTACTTACCGGCTGGACATGGATGCCATTGCCCGCTTCAATAACACTCCCGATAAACTGCGCATTCCTGAAAGCGAAAACCTAAAAGCGCAGGAACTGCAAATTGGTTTTATAGCCCAGGAAGTGGAAGCCGCGGCCGGTGAAGTGGGATTTGACTTTCACGGTGTGGATGCCCCGAAAAATGAGAATGACTATTACGGTTTAAGGTATGCCGAATTTGTAGTACCTTTAGTGAAAGGCATGCAGGAGCAGCAGGAGATGATTGAAAAACTGGAAAACGAAAATACTGAGCTTAAACAGCAAATGGCAGCTCTTATGGATCGTGTGGAAAAACTGGAAGTTAAATAAGAACCTGTTTTATCAGGCCTGGAAACCCACCCATCGCAAAATAGTAAGTGGGTTTAGTAACAGGCTTAAAAAGAAATTCCGGATGAAACGAAGAAAATTATTTTTAATCTGTTGCAGTATTTCCATCCTCTTCATTGTTTGGGGATGCGAAAGCGAAACTGATCATTTTGCCGTTGCCACCGATGGGGTAAAGATCAGTTGTGATGTAGAGGGGAAAGGTAATCCGGCAGTTATATTTGTGCATGGATGGGCCAACAACAGAACGGTGTGGAACGAACAGGTTCGTTATTTCTCAAAAAAATACAAAGTCGTAAACATCGACCTGCCCGGCTTCGGACAATCCGGTAACAACCGTCAAACATGGACCATTGCAGCCTATGGCGAAGATGTGGCAACTGTCATCAAAAAACTTCGGCTGGAACAGGTTGTACTTGTCGGTTTCTCCATGGGCGCACCGGTGGTGATTGAAACTGCCATCGATCTGCCCGGTCGTGTTGCGGGTGTTGTACTTGTGGATGAATTGCTTGACGTGGAGATAAAATATCCCCCGAAAGTTGTTGTTTACCTGGACAGCATTTTCATGGAAGCGGTCACTAAGCCGACCATGGAAAAGATGAAGCCTTTCATCAGGAATAATCCTGAGGCAACCTATGAACGCATTACCGCCATGCTGAGAAACGCCCCCAGGGAAGGCTGGAGAGCCGCGCTCAACGACACGTTTCGATGGGTGAATGAAGATTGTGCCGCATCCCTTTCAAAATTGGAAGTGCCCGTTGTTGCCATCAATTCCGACCAGGGCCCGACAAATGTGGAAGCGTTCAGGAAGTATGTTCCATCATTCAAAGCCAGGATCATCCGCGGTGCCGGACACTATGTCATGTGGGATGCACCGGATACATTCAGCCGCCTGCTGGAAGAGAGTATCCGGGAGTTTGTGCACGAAAGAAAGTAAAAGCATCCCGTTGGATTTGTTTTCTGCCGCCAGGAAATGTCACTGGCAATCAATCTTCTGCCGGCCGGTTGTAAACCTGTTCCCGAACCGTTTCAATGACTTCCGGTATTTTCGCCCGGATGTCCTCGGTCAGTTCCATGCTCATTTGCTGCTGCGGATTGATGGAGACCGTCACCAGGAAAATTTCGGGACTGTTGCCCAGCAGAATGGAAGACTCGATCATGTCTTTCAGCCCCAGTTCGTGGGTGGAGAGTGATTTGGGGTAGTCCCTGGCATAGCGGGGTTTGATCACCTTGACCGTCCCCTGGGGTTCGCTGCTGAGGGTGGCGTCAATGATGATCAGTCTGCCGTACTCCTGAAACAACGGCAACAGTACGAAGCCGCCGGTGCCCCCGTCCAGCAAATCCACACCGGTGGGCCATTGCATTTTTTCAAGCTCTTTTAAGGTGTGCACGCCAATGCCTTCGTCCTGCAGCAAAACATTGCCCAGACCGAGGATCAAAGTTTTCTCATTTTTCATCCGGAATTACCCCCATTTTGTTTTTCGCGGCAAGATACAAAGCTTGCTGAAAAACAGGACGAAAAAAAACTGTTAATTTCTCTTTAACATATTTTTAAAAATGGAGTAGGTGCTAATCGTCCCCTTTTCTTACTTTTGCTGCACAATCATTTATGAAACGATTAATAAAAATAGCATCCACATCACTGCTGACCCTGCTCCTGTTTGGAAGTACAGTCCTGTGTGCACAGGAGTTTGGCAGTAATGTTAAGCAGGAAGGGAAAGTCACCTTGCAGGCGGAACAACAGGGCTTTAAGCCCGATGTCCGTGTGACGCTGGGGACTTCCTTCAGCAGTTTCGGGCCGGGGTTTAACTCCTTCGGTACTTACGTGGCACCCGAGATCAGCATGCCCATCACAAAAAAGTTCAGCGTGGAAGTAGGTATCGGCTATTCGAGCATGTTTTTCAGCACACCCGGCGAAGCGCTGTTTTCACAAAACAATGCGCAGTACGGCAATATTTATGTATCAGGTACTTACCGTGTAAACGAAAAGTTGACCATCCGCGGAACAGGCTACAAGACTTTCCTGCTCAACCCGGAGCAGTTCAACCAGAACAGCAATCCCGCTTACTATGATTTCAGCAACCAGGGCGTAATCCTTGATCTGGATTACAAGGTGTCGGACGAATTCAGGATCGGCGTCACTTTCGAGTACCGCGAACAGAATTATCCCGGCTTTTACCCTTACAATACCGGCGGATTCAACAATGGCTACGGCCACTCACCTTTTTACGGCAATCCCGCTTTTGGAACAGGGTTTTAAGCCAAATCCATAAAAGCAATGCCCTGGTCAATGTCGGCTTTCATTTCTTTAATGGTCTTCTCCGAAAGCATTTTATAAAAATCGCCTCTGAAAATCTGGTAGTCTTTGTGGATGGGGCAGGGTTTTTCGTCATCGCACTCGTGCAGGCCAAGGCCGCAGGTGTTGAAAAAATTAAGCCCGTCAATGGACTCGATGACCTTCAACAGTGAGATTTCCATCGCCGTTTCATCCACACAGAAACCACCGTTGGGCCCTTTCAGCGAAGTGATGATGTTTTTACGGGCCAGTTCCTGTAACACCTTGCCCAGGTAGTGCTCGGGAAAGCCAAGGTCCTCGGCTATTTTTTTCGTGCCGAAGTAGCGGTTCTCCGAAGCGTTCACTGCCAGGTAAACCAGCGATCGGATGGCGTATTCCGTTGATCTTGAAAAAACCATTTTGTCGTTGTTTTATTTTTTAAAGTGTATTTCTGTGTGTGGTTAAGCAATGGTCATTTGCGCTGCGCGCGTCAGGCATGGTCATTTCGCCTGCGGCCGTCATTTGCGCTGCGCGCGTCAGGCAATAGTCATTTGGCCTGCGGCCGTCATTTGCGCTGCGCGCGTCAGGCAATAGTCATTTGGCCTGCGGCCGTTAAGCGATGGTCATTTGCGCTGCGCGCGTTATTGGCCTGCGGCCGTCATGCGTGGTCATGCAATGGTTATTCTCAACCACTAAACCAATCATAAATCACTTATCACAAATCACTAAACTCCAATCACCAACCTCCTTCACTCATCCTTCATCGCTCCCTACCCAATCATTTCCCTGCCAGCATCGGTAATCAGGTCAGGGGTCCACTCGGGCTCCCACACCAGTTCCACCTTCACTGCAAAATCCGGGTAGTGCGACTGCAGCACCACTTCCACATTCTGTAAAATGGTATCGCCCAGCGGGCAGCCGCGTGTGGACAGTGTCATCACCACGTGGATTTGTTTTTCTTCTTTGTTCAAGTGCACCTCGTACACCAATCCAAGGTCCACAATGTTTACGGCAACCTCGGGATCCATTACATTTTTCAGCAGCAATAGAATCTGCTGTTCATCAGCGGTTAAATCATGAATGTTCATTGTGTTTTCTCCTTATGAAATAAAATCTTGAATACATTGAAATTGTACAAAACTGCCGTGATAAAAATAAACACTGCAGCAGCTTTAATCAGCCAGACACTTGCCATCAGCACGCCTGCAATCAAAAGAACAATGCCAGCAGCGTAAGTATAAAAATGCCACTTGGCGACTTTATCGGAATACAATTCCTGCGGCAACGGAACTTTTGTCTTGCCTACTTTTGCGTGGTATTTTTTCAGCCAGATGATGAAGGGCAGGGTTTTGTATGTTTGTCCCAGCACCAGCGAACTCAGAAAACCGAAGATGATCAGGATGCCGTAAAGCAGATCGATCCTGATCTGGTAGATGCCTGCAAAAGAAGGTTGCAGCAGCGAAAGCAGTCCCAGCAGAATGGTGACTGCCAACAGAATAAAACCCATGGCCGACATTTTCATGCCCACATCCAGGTTTTTCCGCAAGCGCTTTCCAAAGGCGATTTGATTGAACCGCAGAAAAAGTGCAATCCCGCCAATCACCAGCAGGCCCGAAATGGTCAGAAACCATGGCTGTGGATAAAAGGAGTACCCCAGCAGCAATAATACCAGCCCGCCGTTAATCAGGTAGTAGGCCCGGTTCAGCAGTTGGGTGGGGAGTTTGTGGACAATCAGGAACATGGGCATCAGCTTGCTTGCCACACCGATCACCAGCAGCATGAACCATCCCACCAGACCCATGTGAGCATGGGTTTTCAGTAGTTGCAGATGTGATATCGAAAGGAACTGCAGGGAAAAATTCAGCACGATCACAATGGCCAGTGTGACCGTTAGCAACAACCAAATGACCGAAGTAACAATGAACCTGTTTTCAACGGTCTTCGCTCGGTTTTGGCAGCACTTTTGATGGCATTCAAGGCAAACAATATCACGGCCACCAGCAACAAGGTTCCGCCGATGTCCATCCCCATGTTGTGGCTATATGTAAAGTTCCAGAACGAATAAGACAAAATGATGAGACCTGCACCAAACAGCACAAAAGTTGCGATGGCCAGCTTTTCGCTGTACAATTTCACCTCCATCACTACCGGGATCAACTGGTAAAGCGAACCGAAGATGATCATGCTGATCCATCCCAGTACCAGCACGTGGGTCAGGCTAAGCAGATGCGTACCCGAGTAGTGACCCGTGAGGTCGGCAGCAACGAAAAACAACATCACCGACGATACCAGAAACGCCACTGCACCAAATGCAAAATGCGGCAACACGACAGATGCTGAAGGCGCATTCTTTGTACTTAATCCCGCTTGCATAACTTAAATATTATCAGTTTCAGATCGCCCTCTCCCATTTCTTTTGAAACCCATTTGTAGCCCCTGTCTTTCAGTTCGGGCAACAAATACTGGGGAAGTTTTTTATGATTTACGAAAAGCGCTTCTTCTTCATCCAGAAACTCCAGCTCTTTTAAAATTGTCACCATCGGCATGGGCATCTCCAGGTCGCGAACATCAATCTCTTTCATCTTTCCTGCATATTTTTCAAGTGCAAATTCGTAGGTAAGTTCTGTTTCCGGAATGCTTTCACCCTCGGTTTCTGCCGAAGCCATATCCGATTTCTCCAGGTAAGTATGTACCACACCAGCTTCGGGACGCTCCGTTTCGTAAACGTATCCTTTCTTTTTTAGGATGTTTAGTAACGGAATGGGCTCAAAAGTGTTGACAATGCGCAGGGTTTCGTCATCGTTCATTGTCTTCAGCTTTTCCATGATGGCTTTAAACGGATCCACTCCTCCTGCAAGGATAGGGCGTACATCCAGTTCCACGATTTTTTCTTTTTTCATTGGAATTTTATTTTTGATAAGTCTGTTGTTTTCTTTTTCATCCGTTGCTCCATGAAAATCTTCATCTGTTTCGAAGCCAATTGCCTTAAGCTTCTCGATCATTACACCAACCGGCACCCCACCGATCTTAGCGGCTTCGGCAATGGTCACCCGTCTTGCCAGCGTTTTGCGCAAAATCGGGTTCTTCAACTTCCTGAAGTGCTTGTTGATCGAGGCAATGACTTCAATCGTGTCAATGTTCTCGTCGATCAGCTTCGATATCTTTGTTCCCGGACCGATTTTCATGCTTCAACTTTTTTGCAAAAGTAATAAATTATTTAATAAAAGATATAAAGGTCTTTTAATCTTTTAATAAAAATTAAGATAATCCTATTTTTGCCGAAGGATAAAACAAATCAGCCATGCTCATCGTCATTTCTCCTGCAAAAACACTCCACATGGAAAGCCAGCCGGGAAGCTTTCAAATGACTCAACCTGAATTACTTAACAAAATCAGACAGCTTGTTGCCACATTAAAAAAGATGAAAGCACCGGAACTGGCAGAACTGATGAGCATAAGTCCGAAACTGGCGCAATTGAATTTTGAACGTTTTCAGGAATGGCAGACACCTTTTTTAAAAGAAAAGACCAGGCCTGCTGTTTTTGCTTTCCGCGGGGATGTTTTTACCGGACTTGACATTGACAGCTTTTCGGTGGAAGAACTGGCCTATACCCAGGGTCACCTGCGAATCTTGTCAGGACTGTACGGTTTGTTGCGCCCCATGGACAGCATCATGGCTTACCGTCTCGAAATGGGCACGAAACTTTCAGTTGGCAGGCATCAAAACCTTTACGCATTTTGGAGT
>JAJRWG010000140.1 GCA_024276895.1 Bacteroidota bacterium | reverse complement strand
CCTGGCTCTCCCGCGGGGAAAGAGGGGGATTCTTTTAAAAACTTTGGGGAAACCACTCAAACCCTCCCTTTTGGGAGCCTCCCGGATGCAGGCTGGAATTCAGGTGGGGTCAGGCCGACAAATACCTGTCCAGAAACTGTTATCTCCTTCTGTGCGAAACGATCAACTCGGTTTGGTTGTCAAGGATAACCGACCCGCCGTCCTGCTTTTCGTAGCTGACAATCTTGTCGAGATTGACCAGGTACGATTTATGGATACGGAAGAAGTTAAAACCGGAAAGCATTTCGTCGTATTCCTTTAATGGCCTTGAAACCAGGAATTTGCTCTTGTCCTTGAAATGAAAACGCGTATAACTTCCGCCCTCGGATTCGCAGAAATAAATGTCGTCAATGTCAACACACAAAATGGAACCGGAGGTTTTAAGCACCACTTTTTTCCTGGTTTCGCTGGTTTTGAGGTTGGTAAGCAAAGCGTTCGGTTTCACATTCATTTCATCCATTTCAAACGATTTCCGGGCTTTGCTGAGTGCCCGGAAAAGCTCAGATGAAACAATGGGTTTCAGAATGTAATCAACGGCACTGAACTGAAAAGCCTGGATGGCGTAGTCGGAATAAGCAGTAATAAAAATGATTCTGAAATCAACATTGCCGATTTCCTGAAGCAGGTTGAAAGCATTGCCGTCGGGCATGTCGATGTCAAGCAGCACCAGGTCGGGTTGTAGCTTTTTAATCTGTTCAAGGCCGCTTTTCACATCATGTGCTTCGCCGACAACGGTGAATTCATTCGCAACGGAATCCACAATGCCCCGGATTATTTTGCGTGCATTCGGTTCATCATCTATGATAAGCGTTGTAATCATAAAGGCTGCGTGTTTGACGCAAAGATAACAAATAGTGTGTTTGCTCAATTCCGGGACCTGAATGAGAAAAAAAAACGAGCCTGCGACCGAAATTTATTTCAGGGGTATTCCGGCGGAAAAACCGGTTTTAAAAAATTAATCACACGTAAAAGGAAGCTGAAGCACCACTTTCGTTCCTGCAGGGTTTCCCTGTTTATCCGTCAGGTCAATGGTTTCGATAAAGATGTCTTCATCTGTTCCCTTGTTCAGGTACAGCAAACGTTCCTTTGTGATGGATGTGGAGAGCGATTTGTGGTTTTTCCTCTTCCTTGCTCTGATCTGTCCCGCCTTCACTCTGCCCACACCGTTGTCGGTTATTACCACTTTGAGGTGCTTTTGCTCTTGCGACAGTTCAATCCGGATCAGGCCGTCTTTTTCGAGATGTCCGATGCCGTGTTCCACCGCATTCTCCACGATGGGCTGGAGCAACAGCGGAGGGATGTAACAATTATCTGTCCGGATACTTTCCTCCACATGGATCTCGTAGCTGAACTTGTTGTCAAACCGGACTGCCTGCAAAGCCAGATAATTGTCAAGGAAATCCAGCTCTTCTTTTAAGGAAATGGAATCGACGGTGGAGCTGTTCAGGATGAACCGGATGAGCCGTGAAAATTTACCGAGATAATCGCTGGCGAGGAGGGTGGATTTTTCAAAAATAAACCGCTGAATAGCAGTCAGCGCGTTGAAAATAAAATGCGGGTTCAACTGGCTTCGCAGCAGTCGTTGCTCCAGACGGATGGTACGCTGCAGACTTCTAACTTTGTGCTGCCTGAAGATCAGGATAACCACAAGGATGGTCAAAACGATCAGTCCGGCAGCGCCCATCAGCATAAACCTGGAGTGCCGCATCTGCAATTGCTGGATTTCGTTTTCAAGTTTCAGTTTATCCAGTTCCTGCTGCTTTTTCTCCACCTCGTATTTTGCTTTGACGGCATTGTACTTCTTGTGGCTCCCGGCATTGAAAATGCTGTCTTTAATGGTTACGTAGCGCATGTAATTATCCAGTGCCTTTTCCGGTTTCCCGCTTTTCCGGTACAGTTCCGATAAGGATTGATAATTGTCCAACTGGTTTTCAACGGCATTTATTTTCCTGGAAACCGAGATCGCCCTCAAAAGGTAGCGCTCGGCATTCGGATAATCCTTCATCGACAAAAAGGCAGTGCCCAACTGCTGACAGGCGATGGAGATACCGTAAGGATAATCGATCTCTTCACTCAATTCGAGCGCCTTTTGTGCATATTCCACAGCAACAGGCTGCTGTCCGGTTTTGATGTTCATTTTTCCGATTTTCGACAAAATATTGGCGATTACCGTTAAGTCTTCCAGATTTTTTCCGGCCTCCAGTGCTTCTTTGTAATATTCATCAGCTTTTTCGAAATGGCTTTGTTTGACGTGCACATCACCGATGTTGATCAGGGCTTTTGTAATGTAGTAGTCATCCTGGTTTTCCCTGGCGTAAAACAAGGCCTTTTCCAGGTATTTCAAACCTTAGTCGTGTTCGCCGATGTAGCTGTAAACCCCGCCGATATTTATCAATCCGGGCGTAAGCATCTCGGTATTTTTGTTTTTTTCCTTCAGGTTATAGGCTTTGATGTAATAGTCCAGCGCGGTCAGTTCGTCAACCAGCAGATAATAAACTCCCGCAATATTATTGAGGAAGGAGGCTTCGGCATGCACCCAGTTGTTTTCACGGGCAAGCGACAATGCCATCTGATAACTCTGCAGGGCTTCGAAATAACCGCCGGTTTTGATGTAAAGTCCGCCGCACAAACCTGAAAAATAGGCGATGTCGCTTGCAACGCCCGATTCTTTGGCTATTTCAACGGCCTCTTTGCCGTATTTCAGACTGTTTTCAAAATCGTTTTGTGAATCGTAGATGTTGATGATCAGTTGCAGGGCATTCAGCGCATTTATCAGGTCGCCCTGCGCTTTGGCGACAGGCAGTAGCTTCAAGGCATATTCCAGGCTTTTGTTTTTATCGGTGTCGCTGTAGATATTGGCAAGCCGGTAACAGGCCGAGATCTGTTCAGCCGGGGGTGAGCCTGGGTTTTCTGCTATTGATTTTAAACTGTCAATTTGGTGATCCTGTGCGGAAAGTCCACCTGAAACCATGGTGAGCAAGCTTGGAACAACCAGAAAAAGGAAAACAAAAAAGATATGGTCATGGCGACTGCTCATCGGGATGAAATCGTAGCAAGTCAGTACCAAAGTTATTTAAAAATGCGGATCCGGGGTTTGTCCCGTCAAGTCGCCTGACCACTATTGCGAACATATCCAATGCTGAAAGGACTTTCTTCTAAAAACGCGCAACCCTCCAAAACCCGGACAGTTCAGAATCTTTGGGATCATTCTGCTACCTCCCCGCCGTGGTGATGTCTGAAGAACAGAAGGGTAAAAATCAGAAATACAGCATCAACAATAAAAAAATTCCTTATGCCAATGCGTCAAACAGTATTTCCACGGGATGTTGTGCTTTTCGTCCCGTTCCGTCTTTGATCTGGTGGCGGCAGGAAGTACCCGGAGCAGCGATCACGGTTCCGGCTTCGGCTTTGCGCACGGCAGGAAACAGCACCAGTTCACCGACTTTCATGGATAAAGCGTAATGCTCTTTCTCAAAGCCGAAAGAACCGGCCATGCCGCAACAACCCGAAGGGATCTCTTCCACCAGGTAATTTTCGGGAAAGGACAAAACAAACAGGGTAGGAGCGGTGCTTGCCAGCGACTTCTGATGGCAGTGACCGTGGAAGCTGATGTGTTTCGTTGCACTTGTGAATTGTTCTTTTTTGATCTTGCCGGCTTTCATTTCCCCGGCCAGAAACTCGTCTATCATCAGGCAGTTGCGTGACAGTTTCCGGGCTTTTTCGGCAGCTTCGCCGCGCAGCAGTTCCGGGTATTCATCGCGAAAGCTAAGGATGGCCGACGGTTCGATGCCCAGCAGCGGCGTTTCTTCGGTGATGAGGCCGTGTAGCAGTTCCACATTTTTTGCTGCAATGCTTTTGGCTTTGTCAACCAGCCCTTTGGACAGAAAGGTGCGCCCACTCTCCAGGTGCTGGGGAAAGAGCACGCGGTAACCCAGACGGTTCAGCAAACGAATGGCTTTGATACCTGTGTCGGTGTCGGTGTAACGGGTAAACTCGTCGTTGAAAAGGTAAACAGTCCCGTTTGGAAAGTCGCTTTGCTGCTGGTGAGTGGTAAACCACTTGTCCAGTGTTATCTTGGAAAGTAAAGGGAACTGCCTTTGCGGTGCAAAACCCATCAACCCCGCTGTTATTTGCGATAGCAGACGGTTGCTGTTGACAAAGTTGTACAATGCCGGAAAACGGCTGCCCAGCTTGTTCACCCCGGCGATGTTGGCGATCAGCTGCGTGCGTAAGGGAATGCCATTTGACTCGTAATAATGCTGCAGGAATTCTGCCTTTAGTTTGGCCACATCCACGCTGGACGGGCACTCCGATTTACAGGCCTTGCACGACAGGCACAGGTCCAGCGACTCGTAGATTTCCTTGTGGTCGAAAGGATTTGCTTTTGGGGAGTTGGACAGAAACTCCCGCAAAATGTTGGCCCGTGCCCGTGTTGAGTGGCGTTCGTCGCGGGTGGCCATATAGCTGGGACACATGGTCCCGCCGCTGATTTCCGTTTTTCGGCAGACAGCCGTGCCGTTGCATTTCTCGGTGGCACGCAAAATGCCCTGCTCTTTGGAAAAATCGAAGAAAGTTTTCACTTCACGGCTGGATGTGCCCGGCCGGTAGCGCAGGGAGGTGTGCATGGGCGGGGTGCCGATGATCTTTCCCGGATTGAAGATGCCGTCCGGGTCCCAGGTCTTTTTGATGAACTGCAACAGTTCGTAGTTGCTTTGGCCCACCATCAGCGGGATGAACTCGCCGCGCAGGCGTCCGTCGCCGTGCTCGCCGCTGAGCGAACCCTTGTACTTTTTCACCAGCCGGGCACACTCTTCGCCGATGCGCCGGAACAATTCCACATCGTCGGGATCCTTGAGGTTGAGCACCGGCCGCAGGTGAAGCTCACCCGTACCCACGTGGGCGTAGTACACACAGTCCTTGCCGTAGCGGGCCAGCATTTGCTCAAACTCGGCGATGTAATCGGGGAGGACTTCCGGATTGACGGCCGTGTCTTCCACCACCGGAACAGGTTTGGCGTCGCCGGGCATGTTGGTGAGCACACCCAGTCCTGCTTTGCGCAGGTCCCACACTTTTTTCATGTCGCTGCCGCGCACCACCGGAAAATGGTAGCCCATGTCGGCCGCTTGGAGCTCAGCAATCAGGGATTTAAGCTTTTCTTCAAGAAGCTGACTGCTTTCTTCGGCGAACTCCACAATAAGGATGGCGCCGGGATCGCCTTCCACAAAGAAACGGTTGTGGCTTTGTTCGATGTTTTCTTTGGTCAGTTCCAGCACCGTCCGGTCCATCAGTTCCACGGCGACGGGCTTGTATTTCAGCGTCACCAGGTTGGCACGCAGTGACCCGGACACCGTGTGGTGGTGTACACAGACCAGTGCCTTGTGTTCCGGCGGCAGGGGTACCAGGTTCAGTTTGATCTCCGTGGTGAAAGCCAGCGTCCCTTCCGAGCCGGCAAGCAGCGTTGAAAAGTTGAAATCGGGACCATCTTCGGTGAACGGGGCCCTGTCGAGCAGCAGGTCGATGGCGTAGCCCGTGTTGCGGCGCTTGAGGGAGCGTTCAGGGTATTCCAGCAAGATGTTTTCCCTGTTCTTTTGATCGGAAAGCATCTCCCGGATTTGCCGGTAGAGGCTTCCTTCCAGATTGTCGAGCACACATTTATCGTTGAATTCGTCCCTGTTCAATGCCTTGAAAACGGCTTCACTGCCATCACTCAGCAGTGCCGTAACTTCCAGGGTGTGGTCGCGGGTGCTGCCGTAAACCAGCGAGTGCGCCCCGCAGGCATTATTGCCCAGCATGCCGCCCATCATGCAGCGGTTGGCGGTGGACGTTTCCGGCCCGAAAAACAAACCAAGCGGCTTTAAAAGAAGGTTCAGCTCATCAAGGATAACGCCGGGCTCCACCCGCACCCACTGTTCCTTTTCGTTGACCTCCAGAATACGGGTCAGGTGGCGCGAGACATCCACCACAATGCCGCTTCCTACGACCTGTCCGGCGAGGGAGGTGCCGGCCGTGCGCGGAATGAGGGAGGTGCCGTTTGGTCTGGCAAAGTCGATAAGCGTCCGGATGTCGGATTTATTTTTGGGGAACGCTACCGCCAACGGTTTCTCGCGGTAGGCCGATGCGTCGGTGGCATAGATCAAACGGGTGGATTCGTCCCAAAGGAGTTCTCCTTCAAAGGTCGATTGTAAAGCCTCCAGTTTTTGTTGTAGTTCTTCCATGCCTGATTGTGGACTTGCAAATATCAAACAATAATTGATACGGGCAAAACCCCTGTCCTCCCGACCACGCCTGTGGCGTGGGAGGGACCCCCGGGGAGAAAACCTTTGCCCTGTTTTGCGTTATAGCGAACACCGTGGGAAGGTTTGTGCGATGGCGTGAAGCGATCTCATTCTGACAAGGAATTTTATTGAAATGAGATTGCTTCGCTCCCACCCGCTCGCCAACGCTCTGGGCTCGCAATGAACTGTGTTAAAAAGCAAGTGATTTTTCATATTTTTTATCATATACGGTCAAATTAGAACCGATTGCAAATGCCTGCCTCAACAGTTTATTTGCGATAGCAATTTTTATCACCCTTTCAGG
>JAJRWG010000139.1 GCA_024276895.1 Bacteroidota bacterium | reverse complement strand
GTTGAGGTTCAGGCGTTTACCCGCGTTGAAGTAGTCGCCAACGGTGAAAGTACCCGTTCCCGTAAAGGTTGAACCTGCCAGGGTGTAGGGATCGGCACCCGATGCTGCACCGGTTTCTGACCAGGTGTAGGTTGTTCCGCCGTCGGTGGTGAGACCGATACTGCCGTTGGTGCGGTCGAAATTGAGCAACTCTTCTCCGCTGTTCCACTGAGGGATGACAGTCAGTGAAGAACCTCCGGCCGTGCCCTCGGAAATGATCCAGCTTCTGTCAACGAAATGGTCGGTTGACGCGCCAGCCGGTTCGGCATCCGAAACACGCACGCTGTAGTCATCGGCAGTGCCTGCGGTGCCATTGTGCAGTGTTACCGGATTATAGGCGCTGTTGCCTACAGGGTAAACAACTGCCGACGAGTCGGCAGCCACGTTTCGTTTGACTGAACCCGTGCTGTTGGTTTGTACATATTTTCCGGTACCCGGGGTGGTTGCGTCAGCCGTAAGGGTGAGGTTGAATGTATTCAACTTCAACAGGCCGTTTGTAAAAGCCAGTGTCCCATTGATCGTCTGATCGGCACCGGTAGCCGTATTGGTAATGGAAACGCCATTGGCGTTGTCAATTTCCACGGTTCCATAAAAAGCAGCATCGGTGTCACCGGTGATTTCCTGCGCCGCACTTCCATTGAACTTAACCGTTCCGGTGGAAGTCGTCGTCATTAAACCGGAAGTGTTGTTTTCGAGGTTTCCTTTGATTTCAACCGTGCCTGAATTGTCGATGGTTCCGTCGTTGCTGACGATACCGTCATTGGCAATTACTGTAGAGCCGCTGGAAACAATCAGTTGCGATCCACTTTCCAAAGTGATCTGACTAAAACCAAAAGCCGCCAGACTGAGTAACGAAAGTAAGAGTAAAGTTTTTTTCATAATACTTTTAATTAATTGTTAATTAACCATTTGCTTTTCATTATTTGTGAATATTTGCTTCAATATTGTGTCTTTGCCAATTGTATTTCCGGTGATGTTCAAAAAAAGAACAGACCGGTAAGTATGCAAATATATGAATAAAATCAAAAGATATTAACATTCTTTGAAAATTTTATACAAAAAAAATTGCTGCGGGTTACCTTTTAAAAGGAAAAATTTATCAAAAACAATCGCAAGAGACTGAAAAACAATAGTGTAAAAATTGATACTGTTTGAATACTCACAGGTAAAAATTTTTTGATCCGGATTGTTAATAATTGCAAACAGACGCATTTACCCAAAAGGATTTTCCGGTACCGAATCTTGTGTCAAGTCATTTGGTAAGCGACGCATTCTGATTTTATTTCCATTCATAAATATAAGTAGCAAACTTTTTCAAAGTTCCGAACTTTGGAAAAGTTAACAGGCTAATTCACATAGCTTAAGCTCAATCCTTGATTCGCATTATTGGAAAATAAGGTTAATTCTTATTCAGTACTGTTTCACAAAAACCGACTTTACGTACCTGACTTGACACTACCTGTTTTTTTTCGACCATGGATCGCGTAAGGGAACCGTGCGGTTGAAAACCAACTGTTTTTCACGGCTGTCTTTGTCCACACAAAAATATCCAAGGCGTTGTAACTGGAACTGCCCGCCGGCTGTCGCCGTTTCAAGCGATTGCTCCAGTTTGCAGTGTTGAAGTATTTTCAGCGAATCGGGGTTGATGAAGGACTTGAAGTCTTTGTCCTCGTGGCCTGCGGGGTCTTCGTCAAGGAACAGCCTGTCGTAAAGCCTGACCTCGGCTTCGATGGCGTGTGCCACCGAAACCCAGTGCAATGTTCCTTTCACCTTGCGGCCGGCACCGCTTCCCCCGCTTTTGGTGGAGGGGTCGTAAGTGCAGTAAATTTCGGTGATCCTTCCGTTTTCATCTTTTTCGAACCCTTCGCATTTGACGATGTAAGCTCCTTTGAGCCTGACCTCCCGTCCGGGGCCCAGCCTGAAAAATTTCTTCGGAGGTTCTTCCAGAAAGTCATCCCGCTCGATGTAAATTTCCCTGCTGAAGGCTACTTTCCGGCTGCCTGCGTCAGGGTCTTCGGGATTGTTCTGCAACTCCATTTCTTCCACTTTCCCTTCGGGGTAATTGGTGATGATCACTTTCAACGGGTCGAGTACGGCAAACACGCGGGGTGCAACCTGGTTCAGGTGTTCACGGACACTGAATTCAAGCAGCCCCACATCGATGACGTTGTCGCGTTTGGCCACGCCGATGCGGTCGGCAAAGTTGCGGATGGACAAAGGGGTGTAACCCCTGCGGCGCAGCCCCGAGATGGTGGGCATGCGCGGGTCGTCCCAGCCGTTTACGTGGCCTTCGTTCACAAGTTCAAGAAGTTTGCGCTTGCTCATCACCGTGTAACTCAGGTTGAGCCGGGCAAATTCGATTTGCCGCGGACGGTAGCTGCCTTCGGCCAACTGATCCAGAAACCAGTCGTAAAGCGGACGGTGAATTTCGAACTCCAGCGTACACACCGAATGGGTAATGCCCTCGATGAAATCCGACTGTCCGTGCGCCCAGTCGTACATGGGGTAGATGCACCAGTTGTCGCCGGTGCGGTGATGATGGTGGTGAAGAATGCGGTACATGATGGGATCGCGCATGTGCATGTTGGGCGAAGCCATGTCGATCTTTGCCCGCAAAACCATGGCTCCGTTGGTGAACTCACCTGCCCGCATGCGGCGGAAAAGGTCGAGGCTTTCTTCCACGGGCCGGTTCCTGAAAGGGCTTTCCGTGCCCGGACGCGTGGGCACACCGCGCTGCTCGCTGATCATCTCCTGGGGCTGCTCGTCAACGTAGGCCTTGCCGGCAGTGATCAGCTTTTCAGCCCACTGGTACAATTGCTCAAAGTAGTCGGAGGCGTAATAAGCTTTGTCGTACCATTCAAAACCCAGCCACCGGATGTCCTCCATGATGGAGTCAACGTATTCCACGTCTTCCTTTTCGGGATTGGTATCGTCAAAACGCAGGTTGCATAAGCCGTTGTAAGTTTTGGCAAGTCCGAAATTAAGGCAAATGGATTTGGCATGCCCGATGTGCAGGTAGCCATTGGGTTCCGGGGGGAAGCGCAGGTGTACACGTCCCTGGTTTTTGTTGTTGTAAAGGTCTTCTTCGATGATGGCCTCGATAAAATTCAATCCAGAAAGTTTTCGGCTCTTTTCGTTTTCAGATTCCGGCATGTTTAAATATTTAGGCAAAACATTAAACTGCAAAACTAAGGTAAAATGATGTACCGGGACAGTGAGTTGAAAAGCATTTTGATGTAAAATGGTCCTTGCGAACTTGCCTGTTGTGAATGCTTTTTCAACAGCCGGTTGAAAATGGCAAAACGAAATATTCTATTCATAATAAAAAAGAAGTGTTCGCAGGTGTACAGTAATTGTTTGCCAGCGTACAAATCAGGACTTCCCGGAATTAAAACAAACCCGTAAACAGCGGAAAGCCAGAATAAAACAAAATCTGGCACAGCTTTAGCGGCACGGACAGTGCAACTGTTAATGAATTCTTCGCTAAAAACCCAGGATCGTGAAAACGAGAATCGCAACCATTTTTTTGGTGTCAGGCCTGCTGCCCGTAAAGAGGCCAGTAAGCAAGTAACCAAATTGATTAAAAACGAGGAGCTTATGCAATATACCGGGCATGAAGTATCTGTGAGGATCAAATTTATTCTGCTGATGATTTAAATCCTTTCTCAGGATTTTACCCGGGCCTACCCGGCCTGTTGTTTTTTGGTGACCCGGCAGGTATTTTCTGCCGGGTTTTTTTTGGCTGGAGAATTGCTTTTGACGGGAACCAAAAAATCCGGGGCCGCCGGTTGTAATATTTTCATGCGACGGGCAACGCTTGCACCCGTGAAATTGTCATATACACAGATTTGGGATTTGTCCATGATGACCAAAATAATTTTTTTTATCTGCACGCATAGCATTGCATGATAATTTTGTACTTTGCAAATCTTTTTTTAGAGCCGGTTTACACTAACCAAAAAAATGAAAAAAGTTCAAATCTTTTTGCTGGTCGCTTTCCTGGCCTTTGCACAAATGTTGATGGCCCAAAGCAACCCGACCGTTTTGGTTGACCCGCTTGATCCTGATGTTCCCGGCGGCGTTGACGACCAGGTGCGCGATTTGGTATTTAACATTCTACACGGTGGTGGCGGGGAATTCGACACGGCAAGCATCAGGTACCGCGGAAATGCCGCCGCCTTCGGGCGCTTCTGGCGCGGTGAGCAGGCAGGTATCGGCGTGGAATCGGGGCTCATCCTCTCCAACGGTCAGATCGTGAATGCCATGGGAAACAACGAAACAGGGGCGGCAACGGATAAATTCAACGAATACAACGGACCGCCTTCGGGCGATTCCTCCATCTGGAAAATGTATCGCGATCTTTATGCACAAATCGACAATTCCATCGTTATTCCGTATGACACCCTGGGTGATGCTGCCGTACTGGAGTTCTGGTACAAACCCTATGGCGATGAAATTATCCTGAAATATATTTTTGCTTCGGACGAATATCGTTCCCTGAAATTTGACGCGGCAGAAGATGTTGCACTGGAAGGCTTTGCCATGCCTGGCAACCAGATGTTCGACCTGATGGGAATATTTATCACCAACCATCCCGATATCGACAGCACCAACCTGGCGCAAATCTACGCGCCCGATCCGCCCCCTCCCGACGATCCGCCGCCCTGGACATCGGTCTATAATATCAATGCAAACAAAAACGTGCAATTGTTTGTGCCCAATCCCACACCGGAAGACGTGAACCTGGGCACGGAGTTCGACGGGCTTACACGCATGAGCAGTGCCGTGGGAAGCCTGGTCATCCGCAAACAGGTAACGCCCTGCATCCCACAAAAAATCAAAATTGCCATTGCCGATTTTTATTTCACGGCCCCGCCCCAGTACGAAGAATATTCCGGTTATTCAATTAACTCGGCCGTTTTTCTCGAAGCAGGGAGTTTTACAGGAGGCGAGTACAGACCCAAATGGACGGTGGACTCGGTTTTTGAAAACACTTCGGGCGGAACAGGAGAATTTGGCAACCAGATCATCGAAAACTGCGCCGATCTGCTGGTAACTTTTACGCTGGAAAAACCGTTGCTGGAGCTGATGGAATACCCCATCCCGTTCAGGATTGAAAGCGATTTGTATCGCGACAGCATTGATGTGCGTTACGAAGGCTCGATGAATGACGACCTGATCACCAACGACACCATTTGGTTCTCCGGCGGCGATTCGGTCAGGACGGTCAGGGTTTCGGCACGTGATATCAAAGCCGACAGCCCTGTGAAAGTGAAATTTATTTTTAAGACTGATCCCTGCGACGGCCCCATCCCGCCCATCGGCGGCGGCAGCTTCAGCGGTAAAATCCTGTTCGACCTCCGCCACAACGATCCCATTACTTTTACTTTCGATCCCGCACCTGGTTTCAAACAATACGAAGCCTACTGCAAGGAAACCATCGACCTGAACATCGTTAACGAAACAAAAGGCGGAGTTTTGCCACTGACTTACGCCTGGCCATCCAACCCGGTTCCTCCTGTCGAAACTTACAGCTACACGGTTAACAATTCACCCGACTTTGTGCCGGTTACCGTTTCCGACGGTTGTGCCAACAGCTCGGATGCTACCGTAAAAATCATCAACAAGCCCATTCACCTGAACGACCTCAACCCGCTGGCATTTTGCAAACCCGGCATGGAACAGGAAGTTTTGGTAACGCCTGACCTGAATTTCCACGACTTCCCGGGATACGTGCTCACCAATGTTGACTGGTCGAGTTTGTTTTACACACCGCCGCTCAGTCTGGGTTCAGGCAATCCGAAAACCATCGTTTACGACGATTTCATCGGCGAACAGATTTATTACATCAGGTACGACGTGACGGACGTTTGCGGAGGCACTACCTTCGACAGCCTGAAAGTTGACCAAACCGGTAAGCTGGATGTGGGTGAAGATAAATACCTGTGCAAGGGCGAATCGGTGGAGCTCAGTAATTTCACACCGGTTTTTGGCAACGATCCCAACAATTACAAGTGGTACATCAAAACCTCGCCCACCGATTCAACCATTATCGGAACAGGCAACACCATCGTGGTAACGCCTGACGACACCACCACCTACTACCTTTATATTTATGATAAATGTGAACAGGAGCAGATTGACTCACTCATTGTTTACGTTGACCATTTTCTGCCTGAAATCACCATCTCGCCCTCCGCTGCCGAGGTTTGCCCCGGTGAAATGGTAACCTTTACAGCCAACGATGCCAATGTTTGGTTGTGGACACCGGGTGGCGAAACGACCCGGAGCATTTCGCGCAACGAAACAATTCCGGGGGTGTACACCTATACTTTAACGGCCTCTTCCGATTATTGCATCGACAAGCAGGTTTCCGCTTCTTACGAAGTTTTCCCCCAACCCTCACCAGCTTTCAGTTTTGCACCTGACGAAGAAGCCTGCACGGGCTAAGACATTCAGTTCACCTACGGTGACGATGCCACGGGAAAAGAGTTTGACTGGGACTTCGGTGATGGTGCCACCAGCGCCCTGCCCAATCCGGTGCATGCCTATTCGAGCCCTGCCACCTACACGGTTTACCTCCATGTTCAGCAGTACATTTGCGAAGACGACACCACGATGAATGTACTGGTAAGCCCGCTTCCTTCACCCGATTTTGATGTGGATTTGTACGAAGGCTGCCTGCCCATTGAGGTGCAGTTCAACGACCTCTCGCAGGATGTTTTCCCCGGTGCCGTTTACGAATGGAACCTGGGTGATGGAACCACCTCGAGCGTGCAGAATCCTTCACACCAGTACAACACGGCAGGGCTGTATTCGGTGAGTCTGAAAGTCAGCAACACCGTACGCTGCTTCGGATCGGTTGTAAAACCCAATCTGATACAGGTGAACCCCAATCCCGATGCTGAATTTGAAGCCGATCCCTGGATCACCACCATGGATTCGCCGGATATTGATTTCAGCAACCTGAGTTCGGCTGACTCTGCCTGGTACGATTTCCTCTGGGATTTTGGCGACGGGGAAACCAGCAGCGAGGAAAATCCTTCACACACTTATGCTCAGGCTGGTGACTACTACATTTCGCTGCGTGTTGAAACCATCAACGGCTGCTGGGACACCACCATGGCCATGGTCGTTCTCACCGAGGAAGTCAGATTGTATATACCGACAGCTTTCTCACCCAACGGTGACGGTACAAACGATTATTTTGAGATCAAAGGGACACCCATCACCGATTTCCACCTGTATATTTACGACCGGTGTGGCGACAAAATCTGGAGTACGCATAATTTTGAAAACCGGTTGGACGGCACCGGAAGGAATGGCAACATTGTTCCCCCGGGTTCGTACATGTACAAAATTACCGGTACCGATTACAGGCGACACCCGGTTTACTACCAGGGAACGGTAACGGTAGTCAGGTGATTTTTTCGACACCAAAAAATTCCGGGTGAGCGCCGCCTCTTCAGTCCTGCCCTAAAGGACGGGGTAACTGATTTCATCCCAAACACAACCCCTGTCATCCCGACGAGCGGAGTGAGGAGGGATCCCCCTTGAAAGAAACATTACTCTTGGGGGATTCCTGCCTGAGGCCCGCCCGCCTGAGCCATTCGGCCAGCGTGAAGCAGGTGCCAGGGAGGGATTTCCATCACATCGGGCCAACGTAGGGTTTCCGCCACCTTTTCATATCTTTGACCAAAAAATAAAATCATGGAAAATTTCATAGCATACAACCCGGTTCATCTGCATTTTGGAAAAGACGTAGTTAACGACCTGGGCCAGACCGTCAGGCAATACGGAACCAAAGTGCTGCTGACTTACGGCCGTGGATCGGTGAAAAAATACGGTTACTACGACCAGGTAATGACCCAACTGAAAGCCGCCGGACTGGAGGTTTTTGAGTACGCGGGCATCAAACCCAATCCGGTGGTTGAAGACGTGGGAAAAGCAGCTGCACTGGGTCGCGAAAAAGGTGTGGAAGTGATCGTGGCCCTTGGCGGGGGCAGTGTGATCGACTCCTCGAAAATTATTGCCCTGAGCATGGCCACAGGCATGGACCCCTGGGAAATAATGACCTACAAAGTCAATCCGCAGAAAACCATTCCGCTGATTAATATTCTGACACTGGCAGCCACCGGTACGGAAATGAATGCCGCCGCGGTGGTTCAAAACCACAAAACCGGCAAAAAACTGGGTTTTGTGCATCCGCTGAACTATCCCAAAGATGCCTTCCTCGATCCGCAGTACACGGCCACCGTTCCTGCCGATTACACGGCTTACGGCATCGTGGACCTCATTGCCCACGCGCTGGAGGCCTATTTTGGCGAGGGTGAACCTCCGGTCATCGACCGGATTACTTTTGCCATCATCAAAGATGCCATCCGGTGGGCACCCTTGCTGATGCAAGACCTGGCCAATTACGAGTTGCGTGCCAACATTATGCTGGATGCCACCCTGGCCCTCAACGGGCTGACCATGTACGGTAAAAAGAACGGCGACTGGGGTGTACACACCATGGGGCATGAGCTTTCGCTGCTTTACGACACCGCCCACGGTGCCACGCTGAGCATTGCCTACCCGGCATGGCTGAAACTGAAAAAAGAAGACATTTCAGCACGCATCCGCACGCTGGGCAGGGGCGTGTTTGGCGTGAACACTGCGGACGAAACCATCCAGGCCTTTGCGGACTTTTTCACCTCCATCGGTGCACCGGTTTCTTTGAAAGAAATCGGCCTGGACGAATCTAACCGCCAGGAGATCATTGAACAGTTCCACAAAAATGAAGTCTCGGGCATGCACCACCGGTTAAGCCGGCAAGACCACGTGAAGCTGGTTGAGTTAATGGGATGATATTCCGAAAAAAGATTGCAGTGAACAACCAACCAACCATAAATGTAACCAAAGGTACCGGCGAGCAGGTTGCTTTTGATGTGGAAAAACTCCGGAGCGCTCTGAAACGCTCGGGAGCCAAACCGGCTGAGGTTGATGCCATTATCCCGCAGGTGAACCGGATGCTTTACGAGGGCATCAGTACCAAAAAAATTTACAGGCTTGCCTACAGTCTGCTTCGCAAAAAGTCGCAGCACGCTGCCGGCCGTTACCGGCTGAAGAAAGCCATTATGGAACTGGGGCCGACGGGTTACCCGTTTGAGAAATTTGTGGGCCGGCTGTTCGAGTCGGCAGGTTACCAGGCTTCGGTCGGACAAACCCTGCCGGGTAAATGTGTGCAGCACGAAGTGGATGTGGTGGCAGTTAAGCCAGGCGAAAAGGTCATGGTGGAATGCAAATTCCACAGTGACAACAGCCGCAAAAGCGATGTGAAAGTGGCTTTGTACATTCACTCGCGTTTTCTGGACCTGAAAGATGTTTGGGCCTCGGAAACGCAGGCAAGCAAAACCAGCTTCCGTGGCATGGTGGTCTGCAACACCCGTTTTACGGACGATGCCATGCAGTTTGCCAAATGTGCCGGTCTGGGCCTGATTTCATGGGATTACCCGCCGGGCAACAGCCTCAAGGACTGGATCGACCGCTCGGGATACCATCCCATCACCTCTTTACATTCTTTACGAAAACGCGACAAGCAACAATTGCTGGAAGAAGGGATTGTGCTTTGCCGCGAACTCCCTGCACACAGTGATTTCCTCCGCAAAATGGGCCTTGACGAACGGCAGGTTTCCAGGATATTAAAAGAAGCCCGCCTGCTTGTCAATTCGCAGGAAGCCCTTTCATCAGCTTTGTAAAATACCCATTTCTTGGTATTGCACAGCTTTCCGGCCCTCAATACTTTTGCCTGCAGTTATTTTAATTAATTCGACAGGCATGAGGCGTTTCTTTTACATTACGTTTTTTTGTGGTTTTTTTATTTTCTACGGATTTCAGTCCCTGGCACAAACCCCGCAGGTGGACCGGCCCACATTGACCAATTCGGCCAGCCGGCTGCTGATGAGCAACAAAAGGCTGACTTTTGGCGGCTACGGACAGATTGACTATAACCAACCGTTTGGAAACGAGAGCATAGAAAACGGTAAGGTGGACATCCATCGCATCGTACTTCTTTTTGCTTACAGCTTTACCAGCAAACTGAGCCTGGTTTCCGAAATTGAGTTGGAGCACGTCAGCGAAGTTTACGTGGAGCAGGCTTTCCTGAATTACGCACTGAACACTTACGTGAATCTCAGGGGCGGGCTGATGCTGGTTCCCGTGGGCATCATCAACGAAAACCACGAACCGCCCATTTTCAACGGGGTGGAAAGACCGCTGATCGACCTGTATGTTGTGCCTTCAACCTGGCGGGAGATTGGACTGGGGGTAACCGGAACCATCCCCGAAATATCCATGAAATACCAGGCTTACCTGATAAATGGTTTTAAAAGTTACGATGGTCAGCCACGGCTCTCGGGGCAATACGGGCTGCGTAAAGGCAGGCAAAAAGGAATTGAATCCCTCATCCGTACACCCGGTTTCACCGGCCGCGTTGAATATTATGGCTTGCTCGGGCTGAACCTGGGGTTGTCGGGCTATTTCGGGAAAACACAGTCCTCCCTCTACAAAAAAATCGAAAACAGCGATACGGATGCTATTGCCGCTGCCGACTCCTCGGTGGTGGGCGTTTCGTTGCTCGGCTTTGACGTCCGTTATCAGCGAAAAGGGGTGCAGATCAGGGGACAGTTTTACTACAGCAGCCAAAGCAACACGGCACAATACAACTTTTTTACTGCCGATGAAGGCCGCCCCAACGATTTGGGCAGCAGCATGTTTGGCTACTACATTGAGGCCGCCTACAATGTTTTTCAAGCTTCACGAAAAATCAAAAGTGAGTTAACTCCTTTTGTGCGTTATTCCAACTACGACACCCAACTGACTGTGGCGCAGGAACTGAGTAAAAACAATGCATACAATGTTACCGCAATCACTACTGGGCTGGGCTGGCGGATCGTACCCGGTGCGGTGATCAAGGCGGATGTGCAGTTTCTCAGAAACGGGGCTGAGAACAAGTTTCAAAAAATATTCAATGCCGGTATCGGTTTTGGTTTTAAAAATGCAGGCGATGGTTAAAAATAGTTTTCGGTTCTTATTCCTGGTTTTCTGGCTGACGTTTAGCAGCTTTTACCCTTACGGGGATGGTTTGAAGCTTCCAGAAAAAAAAATGCACAAAGCGATAGCAAAGCTGTGGAAGGACAAAGCGCTCACTTTACAGGAAGTCGACAAAAAAACCACCGGTCTTTGCCTGGACAACGGCCGCATTTTTACGGTGCTTGAGCAAACAAGCACGCTGGGTTACATTTTTGTGGGACGGGTGAACAGTTGCCGTGCCGGCGGCTGCTCAATTGATGCCGGCGACGAAGCCATCGAATTTGAATATTTCGACTACTTCTTTGTTACCGACACCAGTGGAAAGGTAAAGCTGGTCAGGGTTTTTAATTACCGGGCCACCCACGGACACGAAATCATGAGCCGGGGCTGGCTCCGGCAGTTTGTGGGTTATTCGGGAAACGAAGAACTACTCTACGGCAAAGATATCGAGGCCATTTCGGGCGCCACCGTTTCGGCCAATGCCATCAACGACGACATTCAGGAAAAAGTAAATTGTCTGGGCTCGTGGTTGTCGGATTCCCGGGAGCTCGTTCAAAACGGACAGACAATCGATTGACCGTTTGTCAGTTCACAAAAAAACGGTAAACCTCAGATGACCGGGCACTCCTCACCCGGTCAAAAGTGTTCCCATGCTTTGCCTCACCGGTAAAAGCAGCAAAAGTGGGAATTCCGTTTTCCGGCCTTTCATTTTGTTTGTTATCTTTGTAGTGTTTACCATGAAAAACGAATTGCATCAAATAAACGGGCTTTCAACCCGGCTTTTTTGGGATGTTGATCCCGGAAAACTTTCTCTGGAAAGTCACAGGCAGTTCATTGTAAAACGCGTACTTGAATACGGCACGTTGAATGACTGGCGGCTTCTGGTTAAATTACTTGGTCTGAAAGAGATCGCAAATCAGGCTAAAAAAATGAGAAGCCTGGAGAAACGCGCGCTGAATTTTATCGCGGTTTTATCGCAAACCCCAAAAGAAGAGTTTCGATGTTACACTTTTCAGCAATCAATTCCCCCACACTGGAACTTCTGAGAAAACTGCAGCAAACTGATCTTTTTTCTGAGTTGCGACTGGTGGGAGGAACCGCCCTGGCGTTGCAGATTGGGCACAGAAAATCTGTTGATTTAGATTTGTTTGGAAACCTTGCTGCTGACGATTTTGAAGTTTCCTTAAAACTCAATGAACTTGGTAATGTAAAAATAGCTCAAAAAACAAACAATATTCTGGTGTGCTTTATTGATGAGATCAAAGTTGATATTGTAAATTACCATTATCCATGGATTGATGAACCCGTAAGAAAGGAGAATTTGCTTCTTGCTTCACCAAAAGATATTGCGGCCATGAAATTGGCTGCAATCACCGGAAGGGGTTCAAAAAAAGACTTTGTCGATATTTATTTTCTCTTGCAGTATTTTTCACTGATAGAAATGATGGAGTTATATAAAGCGAAGTACGATGACGGTAATCCGTTTCTGGTATTGAAAAGTTTGATTTATTTCGATGATGCCGAATCTGATCCATTGTTGGAGATGTTAATCCCTTTGGATTGGGAAGAAGTAAAGCTGTACATAAAAACCAAGGTTGGAGAACTGGATTAGAACCCGTCATAATGTCCTGGAAACAAGCCATTGAAGAAACCTTAAGCCGAAAACTGGGAAAAGAAATTACAATCTTTTCCTCCTCTCCTGTGGGCGGCGGCTCCATCAACGACGCCTACCGGCTGGAAACGGGGGCCGGTTTGTTTTTTGTGAAGAAAAACCACAAAGACAATTACCCCGGCATGTTTGAAGCGGAAGCCAAAGGTCTGCAGTTGCTTGAAGAAGCCGGAGATATTGAGGTTCCAAAAGTGCTGGCTTCCGGCAGCAGCGGCGAAGAAGCTTTTCTGATTTTACGGTTCATCGAAAGTGCCCCGAAGCAGCCCGGTTTCTGGGAAGACTTTGGCCGCCGGCTGGCCGCCCTTCACCGGCACAGCGGGGAACAGTTTGGTCTTGACCACGACAATTATATCGGCTCGCTTCCGCAGTCCAACCGCTTTTACCTGAGGTGGACGGACTTTTTCAGGGAAGAACGCCTGGAAGCGCAGGTGAAACTGGCACGCGACAACGGCCGCCTGGGCCGCGAAACCGTAACTGCATTCGGGCGCTTTTACCGGAGACTGGACGAATTGTTTCCCGAAGAACCGCCAGCCCTGCTGCACGGCGATTTGTGGAGCGGTAATTTTATGGTGAACGAAAAAGGGCTGGCGGTGATTATTGATCCGGCAGTTTACTACGGTCACCGTGAAATGGACCTGGGCATGTCGCAACTTTTTGGCGGTTTTGCCCCTGAATTTTACGAAGCCTACCACCGGGCCTACCCCCTTGAAAAAGGCTGGCAGCAACGTCTGGACTACTGCAACCTCTACCCTTTGATGGTACACGTGAATTTGTTCGGGGGCAGTTATTTGGGTTCGGTCAAAAGGATTTTGGGAAGATTTTAGAACAGCGCACAGACCCGCGCCAGGACTTGAACCGGTGGTGGTGTCAGACTAAAGATTGCCTACTGCCGACTGAAGACTGCCGATTGCTGACTGCCGACTGCCAATTACCCCTCTTCCCCGCTTTCAAGGTCCTTGAGCACGGCACTCACTTCCTCCCCGGTTTTGTGCAGTTTATCCTTGCAGAATTTGATCAGCTCGGAAGCACGTTGGACTTTTTCCGAAAGTTCGTCAACGCCGATGTCTTCGTTTTCAATTTCGCTGACAATGGCCTCCAGTTCGTTGATGGCCTGGCTGTAAGTGATTTTATTCTTCATTTTCCACAGATTCGATTTTACTTTTGAATTTTCCCTTGAAAATCCTGGTTTCCACAAGGTCGTTGACCGCAAGAACGGCGGTGTCCCGCAGGGGTTTGCCGTTTAAAGTGGTGATGCTGTAGCCGCGCTTCAACACGTTTACGGGTTTCAGCAAGCTGATTTTTCCTTCCAGCAAATCCAGGGTGGCGCGTGCCGATTTCAGTTCCTGCCGGCTGAAAATGTCCAGTTCTTTTTCTGTTTGTACAAGCCGGGCCCGTTCTTCCTGTATCAGTTGCAAGGGCTTAAAACCCAGCCGGCTCCGGAGGTGGCTGAGCAGGCTGCCCTGACTGTACAGACTCTCGCGCGAACTTTTTTCCACCTGCCTGGCCAGGCCCGCAAGAGCTTGTTGACGCGACAATAGCAATTGGCGGCTGAGTCTGCTGAAATCGCGGATGTCCCCGTCCAGCCGCCGGCTTTCTTCCTGCAGGATTTGTCCGGCCCACGCCGTGAGTGCCGACTGTGCCTCTGCAATACGCACCGAGAAATTGTGAAACTGCTGGATCAGAAAACCAGCCAGTTCGGAAGGCGTGATCTTGTTGGTGTGGGCAACCATCTCCACCACGGTTTCGTTGGTGGCATGGCCGATGCCCGTCAGCACGGGAAGTGGGAAAGTGGCCACGGCTTTGGCCAGCTCGTAGTTGTCGTAGCTGCTCAGACCGATGTCGCCGCCGCCGCCGCGGATGATGACCACCAGGTCGAAATGCCTGCTGACTTTACGGATGCGCCGCAACTGTTCGCGGATAGACCGGACGGCTCCTTCGCCCTGCAACAAAGCCGGAAAAAGCAGGTGAAAAAAGGCATAAGCCCAACTGTTGTTGTCGATGATCTGGGTGAAATCGCCGTAGCCTTTGGAAGTGTCCACCGAGATGATGGCGATGCGTTTGGGAAGCAAAGGCAGCGCAAGTTGCCTGTTGCTGTCGAAAACCCCTTCTTTTTTCAGCCGGATGATGGAAGCCGTTTTTTCACGGGCCATTTCGCCAAGGGTAAAGGACGGTTCGATATCGGTGATGTTCAGCGCAAGTCCGTGAACGGGATGAAAATTAATTTTCCCAAGCAGCAGAACCGTCATGCCGGTTTTCAGCTCTTCGCGGGTAACCTCCCGGAACTTTTTGGTGATCCTTTCAAAGTTTCCCGCCCAGATGGTGGAGCGCATCTGTGCCAGCACCTTACCGTCCTGCTTTTCCACCAGCTCGGGATAGCAGTGGCCACTGTGGGTATAGAGGTTCAGTTTGGCGATTTCGGCCTTCACCCAGTACGCTTTTGTGTAGGTTTTCCGGATGACGGACTCCAGGCTCTGTGTGATTTCCAGCAGTGAATAATATTTTTTGATTTCGGGTTTCATCCTGAAGATTTGTCTGAGCGAAGGTAGGGTTTTTTGGCAAATTCTTTATCGCCTTTACCCTGCGTTTGTGCGAAATGTACTATTTTTGGATTGAAATCGAAAGACATGAAAAAAAACGCCCTTTCTGCTGCCCTTTTACTGTTAATTTCAGCAGGCCTGCAGGCACAAAATTATATGCGTTCGTACGACCACCATGACATCCAGATCAGTTACGGGATGTTTACGCCGGATCAGTTTATGAACGTCAGTTCCGCCATGCTCGACGAGCAGTACCCTGAAAAGCGTTATGTACGCGACAATTACAGCGGAACCGGCGCCTTGTTTCTGACTTACCGCCACATCGGGAAAAACGAAAACTGGCTGTGGGGGGTCACTGCCGGTGCAAGTGCAACCACCAGCGAGATTTACAATGTCGGCCAGCTTGCCGGCGAGTTGAAACGCAATTTTATCACCCTGGCTTTTGAAGGCGAATACCGCTACCGCAATCAGGGCATCGTACAGCTTTATTCCGGCATTGGTCTGGGTTACACCTACGGCACCGAAACCCTGACGACCCCCGAACAACTGAAGTACACCGGCAACGTGAGCGGTGTGGCTTACCAGGTCAACATCGTCGGGATCAGACTGGGTACCAAAGTTGCCGGTTTTGCCGAATTTGGCTTCGGCTACAAGGGCATTGTCAATTTCGGGTTGTCGGTGCAGTGGTTTTAAAGATAAGCTTTTTTGAAAATATATTCGGCCACAGGCCGGCTTAAAACCATACCGGAATAAAATATGGTTCTTTCTAAAAACCACTACACTTCAATATGGCACAACACAATCAATTGGGAAAAGAAGGCGAAAAGCTTGCCCGCGAAATGCTCGAGCGCAAGGGGTATAAAATCCTGGAAACCAACTGGCGTCACGGCAGGGATGAAATTGACATTGTGGCCATGGACGGCGATGATCTGGTGTTTGTAGAGGTAAAAACCCGCAGCAGTGATTTATTCGGCCCCCCCGAAGAAGCCGTAACTGAACGGAAAGAATCTTTTTTGATCCGCGCTGCCGAGGCCTTCATTGAAGCTAAGGACCTGGATTTCAACTCGCGCTTCGACATTGTTTCCATCATCCTGAAGGATGGCAAGCCGGAAATTAACCACATCGAAGACGCATTCTATCCCGAGTAAAAACAAGTGCCGGTTTTGCCGGTGGCCAGACTCTGGAAGTGTGCAAACAATCTGTTGCTTTGCGGGGCTGCTTGTCGCTGAGGTCATCGCCTCCGGTTACGAATGCGATTGAAAAACAAGTAGCGGGATGTCCGTCTGGAAAAGGAATTTTTTGGTGATGCTCGGCATAAAGATCCTTTCAAAGAAATTCCGTTTGTGGGTGGTCAGTGCCAGCACATCGATTTTCCGTTCACGGATAAAATCTTCCAGTCCCTGTTGCACGTCAACGGTTTTGAGCAGCCCGCACTCGATATCTTCGTTTTCAAGGGTTTCGGAGAGATAATGCCTGATTTTCCGGAGCCGCATTTCATCCACTTCCTCAGAGTCGTCAACGGCAGCATGCACACAAAGCAGCCTGGCTTTAAACGGCTTGATGAAAGAAACAAGTCGGCGCAGTGAGACGTAATCGGTCTGGTCAAAATTGGTGGCGTACAGCACCCTTTTGGGCAGGTTAGCCGTCTGGCCGTCATAGTCTTGCGGAATGGCCAGGATAGGGATACGCGATCTTTTGATGAGTTGCGCGGTCACACTGCCGAAGGACCGCAATCCCTCCAGCTCGCTGCCACGGGTGCCCATCACAATGATGCCGGGTTTAAACTCGATGCATTCGTTCATGATGGCGTTTGCCGCACTGCCTTTGTACATTTCCCAACTCACAGTTACCTCGCGCTGGCCCATTTGCTGTGCTTTTTCGCGCAGTCGTTTCGCGATGGTTTCAAGGCTTTGTTCGGTTTCCTGTTCAATTTCCTGGATAATCTTATCCAGGTTAAGCTGGTAGGTGTACGATTCCAGGTACGATTGCGGAGTTCCCATGGGATCGAGGTAGGCATTGAGCAGCCTGATTTCCGCCTTCAGTACGGCGGCCAGTTGCAGCGCATAAAAAGCCGCGTTTTCGGAATGGCTTGTGAAGTCAACAGGTACCAGAATCCTGCGGATGCTGCGCAAGTGATCCACTGCCTCCTGTTTTTGCTCTCCGTAAGCACTTTTGAAATCCTCAAATACGCGCATGGCCTTAGCTGCATCTTTTTCCTGAATTTTTACTTTGACGCCTCCCGGTGCTTCCTTGATCCGGTTGATGTTGGTCATAAAACAATCAATACCGTTGCGTTCGAGCATGGCGGTCAACAATTGTGCCCTCATGTAAGTGAGGGTAGCCAGTGTGATTATCTTTTCTGACATGAGATTAGGCTTTAGTTTCACTTCGTAAATATAGGACAAAATGGGTAAAAAAGCAAGCCCTTGTGATGAATTATTGAAATGCGTGTGCGGGCGGCCTTACTATTGTTAATTTTGCCGTTCATATCAGCCTGAACATGAACAATAAAGAAAGAAAAATAAAAACCGGTCCCAGGAAACGAAAATTGTCAGAGGGGAAGCCTGCAAAACCGGCCTTAGCCAAAAAACGCTCCGTTAAGGGCGTTGATCAAACCGAAAAGGGCATCCGGCTCAACAAATACCTGGCCGATGCCGGGATTTGTTCACGTCGTGAAGCCGACCGGCTCATTGAAAGCGGCGTGGTCAAAATCAACGGAAAAGTAATAACCAAACTGGGAACAAAAGTAATGCCCGGCGACAAGGTACAGTACGGCGGACAGACTTTGAAAAGGGAAAAACTGCAATACGTTTTGCTGAACAAGCCCAAAGGTTTTATCACTACTGTGGATGACCCGCAAAACCGCAGGACGGTGATGGCACTGGTTGAAAATGCCTGTAAGGAACGCATTTATCCGGTGGGCAGGCTCGACCGAAACACCCTGGGATTATTGTTGTTTACCAACGACGGTGAACTGGCCAAAAAGCTGACACACCCGCGCTTTGGTGTGAAAAAGATTTACCACGTTTTTCTGAACAAAGCCCTTAAAAAATCCGACCTGGATAAAATTGCCCGCGGAATAGACCTGGAGGACGGTTTCATTAAACCCGACGCCGTTTCCTACGCCGGCATTGAAAACGACAAAAAGCAGGTCGGTATCGAACTGCATTCCGGAAAAAACAGGATCGTCCGGCGCATTTTCGAGCAACTGGGTTACGAAGTCCTGAAACTTGACCGTGTGTTTTTCGCCGGCCTTACCAAAAAAGACCTGCCGCGCGGCAAATGGCGCATGCTGACAAAAAGCGAGATCAATTTATTGAAAAGACTGGGGTGAGAAATCAGTCGGCAGTCTGCCCGGATTCCGAAGGAGACGGATCTTCAGTCGTCAGTTAGGCATAATGATGATTAACGGCTGCTACTATCCTGCCTGCATGTTTTCTGCACCGGGCAGAATACCTTCCAGCTGACCCGGGTCGTGGATCAGTACCGGAATGTGTTGCGGGCAAATATAGTAGTTGTGACCTTTGTAATCAACCTGTACCAGCGGAACCTGGTTCTCATCGCGTTTGCAAAAAAGACAAACTTTTTCTTTATGATCTTCCATCGTTTTCTGTGTTTTTAAATGAGCTTGCAAATATCTAAAAAAAAGATTGACAGATGTATTCTTTTTTTGAGCTGATTGTCATGTCGATGGAAGTTTTCCACCTTATGCGGTTTGCGACGGGATATCCCCCAAAAAGAGTGTCTGTCATCTCGATCTCGCCTCAGGCGAGAGAGAGATCCCCTGGGGGTTAACATGATCCCCCGGGAGAAGGGTTGCTCCCGGGAGATTTCTCACCGCCACCGCACAGGCCTACACGCAAGGGTTCGAAATGACAACAAAGTGCCCGGGGGATTTCTCCTCCATCTGGTCATCAAAATGACAAGGTGGCGAAAAATGAGATCAAAACAACAAATTCATCAAATCCCGAACCTTGCCTACCGGAATGACTTCAATCTTTTTGCTTTTCAGGTCGATGCCCTTGCGGTTGAATCCGGAAATAAAAATTTTTTCAAAGCCCAGTTTTTCGGCTTCCAAAATCCGGCTTTCGATGCGTGAAACGGCACGGATCTCACCCGACAAGCCCACCTCGGCGGCAAAACAAACATTGTTGCCGATGGCCGCGTCTTCAGCCGAAGACAGCACGGAGGCCACCACAGCCAGGTCGATGGCGGGGTCGTCCACACGCAGGCCCCCGGCAATGTTTAAAAAGACATCTTTGGCGCTGATCCTGACGCCGCTCCGTTTTTCAAGCACAGCCAGCAGCATATTCATCCGCCGCAGGTCGAAGCCTGTGGAAGAGCGCTGGGGGGTTCCGTAGGCTGCCGGGCTCACCAGTGCCTGGGTTTCCACCAGCATGGGGCGCTGCCCTTCGATGGTGGCGGCAATGGCCACGCCGCTCACTTCTTCGTCACGCTGCGACAACAGAATTTCGCTGGGATTGCTCACCTCGCGCAAGCCGCCTGACTGCATCTCGTAAATACCCAGTTCGGAGGTCGAACCGAAACGGTTTTTTACCGAGCGCAGGATGCGGAATCCGTAATGGCGGTCGCCCTCGAACTGCAGCACAGTGTCAACCATGTGCTCCAGCACCTTGGGGCCGGCCAGGCTGCCTTCTTTGGTGATGTGTCCGATGAGCACCACCGGGATGAGCGTGCTTTTGGCAAATCGCTGCAACTCCCCTGCGGTTTCGCGAATCTGGGAAATGCTTCCCGCCGACGATTCCAAAGTATCTGTGTGCAGGGTCTGGATGGAATCGATGACGATCAACTCGGGCTTTACTTCATCAATGTGCCGGAAAATTTCCCCGGAAAAAGTTTCGTTCAGGATGTAGCAGTCCGGGTTGTTCAACCCCAGCCTGTCGGCACGCATTTTAATTTGCTGCCGGCTTTCTTCTCCCGTCACGTAAAGTATTCTGTGCCCTTCCATGTTCAGGGCAACCTGCAGCAGCAGGGTTGACTTGCCGATGCCGGGCTCACCGCCGATGAGTACGATGGAACCGGCTACCAGCCCGCCGCCCAGCACCCGGTTGAACTCGGCACTCCTGGTGTCAATCCGGTTTTCCTTCTCCAGGCTAATGTCCTGGATCAGCACCGGACGGGAAGATCTTTCAGGCCTTTGGTAACCCCCTTTCCGGTCGCTGCTTTTGCTGATGACTTCTTCCTGGTAGGTGTTCCATTCGCCGCAGGCAGGGCATTTTCCAAGCCACTTGCTGGACTGGTTTCCGCAGTTCTGGCAGAAATAAACGGTTTGGGGCTTAGCCATGGGTGCGCTGTTAGAATGAATGGTCGTGATTATTTTTTCAAAAATACAACTATTCGATTGTTTTTCGGTCTGATTGAAGCAGAAGAACGCTGCAACAATTATCGTAATTTTACCCGGTGTTTTATTATCTCCATTCTTCGTCATGAAAAAAATCACATCCTGCTTTTCACTGATCTTTTTGATTTTGTTTGCCACCATGCTGTCCACAGCACAAATCCCTTACAACAGCCGTTATTTCGAAGTTGTTTTTGATGAGATCACGGTTGACACAGACGTGGTTTACGGTACGGCACCTGCCATCAACTTCCCTTATTTCGATGAAAGCAACACCTCTCCGCAGGACCTGCTGATGGACATTTACCGTCCCGTGGGCGATACGCTGGACTACCGGCCGGCCATCGTGTGTGCCCACTCGGGCGCTTTCGTTTCGGGTTCAAAAGAAAATGAAGATATGGTGGCTTTTTGCGACTCGCTGGCCCGCCGCGGATACGTAACTGCCAGCATTGACTACCGCATGGGGATGAATCCGCTGAGTGCCGCCAGCTCAACAAGAGCGGTGTACCGTGGCATTCAGGACGGGCGGGCAGCCATACGTTTTTTGAAAGAAAACGCCGACGTTTACGGCATCGACACCAACAATGTTTACCTGTTGGGCAGCAGTGCCGGGGCATACATCGCACAGCACAATTATTTTATGGACACCGAAGAGGAACGTCCTCCGGAAACTTACGATCCCCCTGATCTGGGCTGCCTCGATTGTTCGGGCAACGACTACGCCCATTCGGGCAAAGCCAACGGACTGATAGCTCTGTGGGGGGCATTGCAGGACACCCTGTTCATCATTGATTCCGACACCCTCCCCGTTTTCCTGGCCCACGGCACCGCCGACGAAACCGTACCTTTCGAGTACGGCAGCGCTTTTGGCTGGGAATTGTTTCCGCCGGCTTACGGCAGCGGGCCGGTTTCGGAACGCATCCAAAACCTTGGCAACGCTGTTGAAACCTATTTCGTCCTGGGAGCAGGCCACGAGTTTTACGGCACCGACAACGGCGACTGGGAGGGCGAGCCACCCAATGCTTACTGGGACTCGGTTTTCAACAAAGTGGAAGATTTTTCCCTCCGCATCCACAAACCCGTGGCAGGCTTTGCCATCACGCAGTTTGAGAATTTGGCCATGTTTGAGGACACCAGCAAAAAAGCCACAGGCTGGTACTGGGATTTTGGCGACGGCAGTTTCAGTACCGAACAAAACCCAAGCCACGAGTACAGCCAACCGGGCAGTTTCACCGTTATCCAGTTTGTTTCCGGCAACCTGACCAGTTGGGATACGGCTTCGGGAATGGCCTACAGCTTTGTCAGCGTAAACGAGAACCTGACAGGCTCTGTTAAAGTTTTTCCCAATCCGTCGGGCAGGTTTGTGCAAGTCAGAAACAGTAGCAAGCTTCCCGTGGAATTGCAATTAACGGATTTAAACGGGCGAATTCTGGGCAGTTACGGCATCGGGACGGGGGTGACCGAACGCATCGACACCGGGCGGTTGTCGCCGGGATTGTACATTTTTTACAACCAATCCACGGGCAGGCGCATCAAGTGGCTCAGGCACTGAGCCCTGGCGGCTGTTTTATTTTTCCTCGCGGATTTTCCGCTCGATAGCCGTTGTTGAATAGCCTACCAGCAAGTCGATGGTCACCACCTCGCCCCCTTTCGCTTTCAGGATGTCGAAACCCACGATGTCTTCGGCTTTGTAATCGCTTCCCTTGACCAGCACATCGGGCTGTACCTGTTTAATGAGGTTGTAGGGTGTTTCTTCGTCAAAAAGCACAACGGCATCCACGAACAGCAACGAGTCCAGGATCATGGAACGCGACTGCTGACCGGTGATGGGGCGGTTTTTTCCTTTGTTCAGCAAGCGCACCGAGGCATCGGAATTGAGCCCGACAATCAGCACGTCGCCCTGGTCTTTGGCCTTGCTCAGGTAATCGATGTGACCCAGGTGCAGCAGGTCGAACACCCCGTTGGTGAACACGATTTTTTTGTCCTGGAACCGCCACACGGCCAGGTTGTGGTTGAGAGCCGGCGGATCAATGATCTTGTTGCGGATAATTTCAATCTTCTTCATTGCAGGGTTTTTGTTTTCGGGCGAGAATGCCCATACCCAGGTACGACAAACCGCCGACAATGACATTGAGCAGGGTTTGGCCTGCATGGGTGATGGTTGCAAACGACATGGCCGCACTGGGCTCAATGTGGTAAAGCTCAACCAGAACAGCCTTGACGATAAAATGGTAAGCACCGATTCCTCCCGGGACAGGAGCCACAATGCCCAGGCTGCCGATGGCCAGAACGGTCAGACCGTCGATGAAATCCAGGTGACGGGTTTCCTTCAGCATCAGCACCGGCATGTAAACCATGATGGCATAAAACAGCCAGATGGTTAAAGTGTAAAGCAGGAACAACCATTTCCGACGCATTTTTCCAATGGTCAGGATGCCATCCCACAAGCCGGTCAGAAAATCCCGCACCTTTCTGTAAAAGGAAAGGGCTTTGATTTTCTCCTTCATTTTCCAGACCAGCCATCCCAGCAGTAAAAAAACGGCAAGGATGCCCGTGAGGAAAATAGTGATGGCCCAAACATTGGAGAAAATTTTATCAAGCAAAGGGCCAAACATTTGTTGCAGCAAATCACCCACAAGGTCAAGCTGGAAAACAATCACCAGGACGATGATGACAAACAGGGAGATCAGATCGAACAGGCGTTCTGAAATAACGGTTCCGAACAAGGCATTGAACGGAATCTTCTCTTTTTTCGACAATACACCGCAACGGACAAATTCGCCCATCCGCGGAACAGCCGTGTTGGCCAGATAGCCGATCATCACTGCAAAAAAGGTAGTTGTAAGTCTTGTTTTGTAGCCCATGGATCCGATGAGCAGATTCCATCTCAGGGCACGGGTAATGTGTGACAGAATGGCGAAGATCAGTGCGATGAGGATCCACGAATACTCCGCCTCCATCATTTCAGCCCACATTTGGCTGAGGTCCAGTTTTCTGAAACTCAGCCACAACAAAAGTACACCGATTCCCAAAAAGAATAAATATTCGAGTATGGAAAAGATTCGCTTTTTGTT
>JAJRWG010000138.1 GCA_024276895.1 Bacteroidota bacterium | reverse complement strand
GGCGTCAATGCGACTCAGTTGCGAAATGTGCGACAGCTTGTCGTGGTGGGTTTCGTGCAGGTAGTGGATGGCAGCGCCGGCAGCAACCACGCCTTTTTCCAGGTCTTCCACACCAAAGCCCTTGAGTGATGTGGTTTTGAATTGACGGGTTAGGATGTCGAAGGCGAACTCCGTTGAAAAAACCCAGTCGTCAAAGGTGGTCAGGTAAAAAGAGTCGCCGAAGTATTCCAGGAATTTCCCCCGGTACTGCCGTTGAACGACGATCTCACTGGGATGGAAACTTTGCAGTAGTTTGTCGATGTACTCGCGGTTGCCTTCGGCCAGGTAAAACTCGCCGGTGGAAATGTCCAGCAGTGCCAGCCCGGAGATTCCCGAGCTGAGGTGAACCGCGGCCAGGAAATTGTTTTCCTTCTGTTCAAGGACGTTGTCGTTGAGCGAAACCCCGGGCGTGACCAGTTCGGTAACGCCTCGCTTGACAATCTTTTTGGCCAGTTTGGGGTCTTCCAACTGGTCGCAGATGGCTACGCGGTGGCCTGCCCGTACCAGCTTTGGAAGGTAGGTGTCCAGTGAGTGGTGGGGGAAACCGGCCAGTTCAACGTATGCCGCGGCGCCGTTGCGGCGCTTGGTCAGTACGATCCCCAGCACACCCGAGGCCTTGATGGCGTCTTCGCCGAAAGTTTCGTAAAAATCGCCGACCCTGAACAGCAACAGCGCATCGGGGTACCTGGCCTTGATGCTGTTGTATTGCTTCATCAGGGGCGTTTCGGCGTATTTCTTTCCACTGGTCATCCGCGAACAATTTCATGCAAATTTAATCCAAAATTACCTTCGGCCCCCGGCCGGATGCAGAATCGAAAAAGAAATCAGGGCAGGACAAAACAACAACAGATCGAAGGGTCTTTTTACCTTTGCACGCAAAACCCCGTCAAATGCGAAAGTTAAAAACCGAAGATATCAACAGGCTGAGTGTGGAAGACTTCAAAAAGGCTGCAAAAAATCCGTTGGTGCTGGTGCTGGACAACATCCGCAGCCTGCACAACGTAGGATCGTTTTTCCGTACTGCCGATGCCTTCCGCGTGGAACGCATTTTCCTGTGCGGCATTACGGCCGTCCCGCCTCACCGGGAAATTCACAAAACGGCACTGGGTGCAACAGATTCGGTGGACTGGGAATACGTTGAAACTGCCGAAGCGGCAGTAAACCGGCTGAAAAAGGAAGGCTGCCTGATTGCTGCCGTCGAACAGACTGACAAGAGCATTCTGCTGAACGACTTTCATGTTCCGGTTGATCGTAATCTGGTACTGGTTTTTGGCAACGAAGTGCAAGGTGTGAGCGAGAATGTAGTGGCCCTTGCCGATGCTTGTGTCGAAATTCCGCAGGGCGGAACCAAACATTCTTTAAATGTAACGGTCAGTGCAGGCATAGTGCTTTGGGATATTTCGCTGAAAACGTGGGGAATAGACTGGGCTTTACCGCAAAGGCATCAATAGTGTAAAAAGCCTGCACAATGGCTTTGAATATAAAGAAATAAGACTATTTTTGTGACTAATTTAAAGTATAAGAAATCTTATATTAAAAGGTTTTTTGTATTTATAAATATTTTATGCTTATATTTGTTTTTAAATAAATTACTTATAAAATTTTAAACCATGAAAAAAGTTTATTTTAATTTGAAGCGGATTGTACTTTTTGGCATTCTCCTGGCTGTACCTCTTGTTTTTTACGCACAAGACGACGGCGGAGAGAAAGCAAAAAAGGAAAAAGACAACTCGGCTTTCGATCCCTACTGGTATTTTCAGGGCGAACTTGGCCCAAGTTTCTCACACGCCGACCTTTCCGACTATGGCTTTATGCCTGACTTTAAGCATGTTAGTATTAACGGGCAACTGGGCTTCGGTCGTCAACTCTCGCGCGTATGGAGTGCATACATCAATGCGGAACGCGGTTTCTTCAATGGAGAAAAAAGCGGTTTGGTCCCGAAAAATTTAAAACCTAAAAACACAACACGCGACCTCAGGTTTGAAAACGATTACTACGGCGGCAACATTAACCTCGGTGTTAACCTCTCCAACTGGTGGGGTGGCTACAGGGCTGACCGTTTGATTACCTTTGGCATCCATGCCGGTGTCGGACAGGTACAATGGAAATCCAAAACCTACGATATGGCAAACAACGACAAAGTCGTTGCTACTTACGGATACAAAAACAGTAAAGACAAAAACAAAGGAGGCGGTATCAACGACAGGAAAATTGCTATGACCATTCCCGTGGGTGCCACCATCAATTTTAATGTAAGCGAGCGTTGGGACATTTACGGTGATTATGTTTATACATGGATGGATACCGATGTGGCTGATGGCGTTGTACATGGCGAAGCACAGGTGTTTAACGATGTTTATTCACATTTCAACATCGGTGCACGTGTTAAGTTCGGCAGCAACAAAATCAAGAAAATGGCCGATAATTTCGATGATGTTCAGTTAAATTCTGTTCCGGATCCGCTGGAGGAAGTCGGCGACTCGGTTGAGGTGACCATCAAGGGAACTTTCCCTCCGAAATATTTTGCCAAAAATGCAGTGATGTGTTTTACTCCCGTGCTGAAGTATGAGGGTGGCGAAACGGCTTTCGAAACCATCAATTTCAAAGGCGAAGATGTGGAAGGCGAAGGTACGATGATCAGCTGGGCCAACGGTGGCTCTTTTACTTACACGAAAAAAGTACCGTACGATCCGGCCATGAACAATTCTGAGCTGACCGTTACACCCGTTGTTTACCGTTATGACGGTGAGGTTTATTCAAGCTGTGATGCCGCTGCCAATCAAAGCAAATCATACATGGCCGACGAAAGGAAGCTTGCCGATGGTGTCATCAACACTTCAAAACTTTTACGCCACAGCGAAGTGGTTGCCTTTGCACCCGATGGCTACGAAAAAGTGACCATCAGCACACAGCAGGCAGGTATTTACTTCCAGGTGAACCTGTCCAACCTGAACATGCGGTTACCTCTCAACAAAGATGCAGCCAACAAAGAATTACTGGAAGGCATGATCAGCGATATGGAAAAAGGCTGGGTGGTTAAAGACATCACCATTGACGGCTGGGCGTCTCCCGAAGGGGAAGAAACCTTCAACGAAGGCCTGTCGCAACGCAGGGCCGAATCGGCAGCAAAATATGTTAAGAAAAAGATCAAAAAAGCTGCCAGGAAAAACGAGCACATCGAAAAAGATGCCGCCGACAACATCGACTTTATCCTGACGGCAAATGGTCCTGACTGGAACGGTTTCATGCAGGCCGTTGAAGCTTCTGACATCAAGGACAAAAACGCCATGATCAACGTGATCAATTCAGCCGAAGCATCGCAAAAGGAAGCTGAGATCAGAAACATGATCCTTATTTATCCTGAACTTGAACGCGATATTCTGCCCCCGCTGAGGCGTGCCGTTATTGATGTGAACTGTTTCGAGCCCAAGCGCACCGAAGCCCAAATTGCCGAATACTCCACTTCTCATCCCGATTCGCTGAGCCTCAACGAATTGATGTATGCAGCCACCCTGACAGACGATCTGACTACCAAAAAACAGATCTATGCCAACACCATGGAGCGCTATCCGAAATGCTGGAGGGCCAAAGTGAATGCCGCTGCTATTGAACTGGAAATGGGCAATGTTGACGAAGCACGTACTTTGCTGGACGAAGCAGCTGAGATCAATGACAATTCTTACGAACTGGCCAACAACCTGGGTAATTTGTATGCCAAAACAGGCGATTACGGAAAAGCCGAAGAGTTCTACCTTAAATCGGAAGAATTGGGTGGCGACGAGAATTACAACCTGGGTATCGTGTACATTTATAAAGGCGACTACGCTGCTGCTGTTAACCGCTTAAGCGGCTACAGTTGCGACTTCAACCTTGGATTGGCACAGTTGCTGAACAAAGACTTTACCGGCGCCGGCAACACTTTTGCTTGTGTTGATCCGCAGGATGCCGACACCTATTACCTGCGTGCTGTTGCAGCAGCCCGTCAGGATGACAAAGCCAAAACCCTCGAGTTCCTGGGCAATGCCATCAAAGCGAATGCTTCGCTCAAAGATAAGGCCCGCATGGACCGTGAGTTCCTGAAATACTATCCGGAGGCCGATTTCCAGGCGCTGGTAGGAAACTAAGTTAGATTAAACTTTTCATGGAGAACCCCGGTCGGGAAACTGACTGGGGTTTTTTTGTGCCGGCAAAAGTCTTTGGTTCAAAAGGTGATCCGGTGAATGCCCGAAGGGTAATCCTGTTCGAGGAGGCTGACAATGCTGCGGTAATCGGATTCCTCGTTCACGAAGTCAAGGCCGTTGGTGTCGATGACCAGTACCCGCAGTCCGGGTTGCTGCCCGAAGTACTCAAAATAACCCTTTTGGATTTTCTCCAGGTATTCGCCCCGGATGTCCAGCTCGTAGCTCCGTCCGCGTTTGCGGATGTTGCGGAGCAGGTTTTCGGTGTTCAGGTACAGGTAAACCAGCAGGTCGGGTTTGGGCAGTTGCTGATGGATGATGTTAAAAAAACGTGTGTACAGTTTAAACTCGTCGCGGGCCAGCGTTTTGTTGGCAAATATCAGCGACTTGACGATGTAGTAATCCGAAATAGTGAACGATTTGAACAGGTCATGTGTCCCCAGCTGGTCTTTGAGCTGCTGAAAACGGGCGGCCAGAAAAGACATCTCCAGGGGAAAAGCATATTTGTCAGGTTCTTTGTAAAACCTGGGTAAAAAGGAATTGTCCTCGAATTGTTCCAGAATCAGTTTGGCATTGTAGTCTGCTGCAATCCGTGTGGCCAGCGAAGTTTTTCCTGCACCGATATTCCCTTCTATGGCTATAAAGTCGTACTTCATTCTTTGTTTTCCTTCTGTATGGGATAAAGCCTTACCTGCAAATTGTCGCTACATTGTTTTAACAAATCCGCATTGTTTTTTTTGTAGACAGGGTGCATGAACTCACCGGCAACTTCAGCCAGCGGTGCCAAAACAAAACGTCGCTGCGCGATGGCAGGGTGGGGCAGGGTCAGGCCCGGTTCGTCTAGGCACAAATGGTCATAATACAAGATGTCGATATCGATTTGTCTTGACGCATAGCCGCTGCGTTGACGCTTTCTGCCCATTTTTCTTTCAATGGACAAAACCCTTTGCAACACTTCCTGCGGCGGCAAATCCGTTTCCACAACGGCTACCCGGTTCAAAAAATAATGAACCGCCTCAAAGCCCCAGGGCTCCGATTCGTAAATTCCGGACAGCCGGGCCAGGCGGCCAACCTCTTTAGAAACAGCATCTACAGCCTGGTTTAAAAACGATAAACGTGGTTCGATGTTACTGCCGAATGATAAATATGCCGTACTCAAATCTTGATTTTCTTTGGCCCGATGCAAAATTAACAAAAGCAAATAAGGATTTTCTTTAGGTTTTAACTAAATATTAATTATTATTGTAGAACAAAGATATTTACCAAAATCCTATTCCTATGAAACAGTTTTTTAAATTTATGTTTGCCTCCATGTTGGGCACACTGCTGACCATTGTACTCATTATTCTGATTTTTATCGGGATGATTGCCGGCATTGTCGAAACAACCGGCACCGAAGATGCGAAAGTGAAGGCCAACAGCGTACTGCACATCGACTGGAAAATGCCGATCAGGGACCGTGGTTCGGACAATCCTTTCGAAGCTTTTGACTACTATACCATGGAATCGAAGCGTCCGCTCGGTTTGAACGATATCCTTGAAACGCTTGACAGGGCCACCGACGACCCCAGGATCGACGGATTGTTTCTCGACATGGAAACCATCCCGGCAGGTATTGCCACCAGTCAGGAAATCAGAAACAAACTCCTAGAGTTTAAAGAATCCGGGAAGTTTATTTTGAGTTTTGCCAACAGCTACGACCAGAGAGGTTATTACCTGGCCTCGGTTGCCGATACAATTTACATGAACCCCGAAGGAATGGTGCTGCTGAAAGGACTGCATGCCCAACTGATGTTTTTTAAAGGCATGTTTGAGAAACTGGACATCGACGTGCAGGTGGTGCGCGGACCCAACAATAAATACAAGAGTGCCGTCGAACCCCTGCTGCTTGACAAAATGAGCGAGGCCAACCGCGAACAACTGGAGGTGCTGCTCAACTCCGTCTGGGGAAGATTTATCCTTGCCCTGTCAGAAAGCCGCGGGATTTCGGTTGAGGAACTCAACGGAATGGCCGACCGCCTTGACCTGAGCACAGCAGAAAAAGCACTGGAAATGAACATTGTGGATAAACTTGCTTACCGCGATGAAGTCATGCAGAAGCTGAAAGAGAAAACAGGAAAACAGGAGGATGATCAACTGGCGCTCGTTGATTTTTCAAAATACATGAACGACAAGCAGGACAAAAAGACAAATGTCAGCAAGAACAGGATTGCCGTGGTGTATGCCCAGGGCGGCATCGTCCAGGGCAGGGGCGGGCCCGATGAAATTGGCGCCGAAACCATTTCCGAAGCCATCCGCAAGGCACGCACCAACGAGCGGGTGAAAGCCATCGTCTTTCGTGTGAATTCCGGCGGCGGTGATGCCCTGGCTTCCGAAATTATTCGCCGCGAGGTGGAGATGGCAAAGGCTAAAATGCCCGTCATTGTTTCCATGGGCGATGTGGCAGCTTCAGGAGGCTACTGGATTTCCACCAATGCAGACTATATTTTTGCCCAACCCACAACCATCACGGGCTCCATTGGCGTGTTTGGTGTGATCCCGAATTTCAAAGGATTTTTTAACAACAAGCTGGGCATTACCTTCGATGAACTGGAAACTAACGAAAACGCCGATTTTATCAATATCTTCGGCCCCATGAGCGATTATCAGCTACAAAAACTTAATGAAGCCATTGTCAAGATTTACAACGACTTTACCCAACTTGTTGCCACCACCCGGAACCTGGATGTGGCCTACGTTGACAGCATTGCAAGGGGAAGGGTCTGGACAGGCTCCGATGCACTCGAACTGGGCCTTGTTGACCAAATGGGCGGACTGGAAGATGCCATCGCCTATGCGGCCGAAAAAGCCGGACTGGGCGAGGATTACCGCCTGAGCGAATACCCCGAAAGAAAGAAATTCATCGAGCAACTGCTGGAAGAAATGACCAGCAGCATGGAAACCCGCATCGTGGACAAAAACCTGGGGCAGTTCAAAACCTATTACGACAGGATTAAAACGCTGCAGAAAATGCAAGGGATCCAGGCCCGGATGCCGTTTTTTATGACGATCAATTAAGCAGATTCAAAGGTGCCCGCCGGTGGAACAGTGCCTTTTCTTTTCACTCGGGTGAAAAGGGAAACTACTGTATATCGTGAGATTGTTTCTGATTACTGATAGGTTGTACACCATATTAAACCGATATGAAACTAGCTTTCACAGCCGTTTTACTGTTTTTTTTGGCCTTTTCTGACGGGCAGCCTTTCCCGGATGATGATAACTGGGAACTCAGGAAAGACAAGGACAACATCAAAGTGTTCGCGCGACAACTTGAAGACTCCGGCCTGAAGGGGTACAAAGTCGTGACGGTGCTGGATGCCCCGCTTGAAACAATTTCCGCTGCCCTTACCGATGTGGAGGCCTACCCGCAATGGATGACGAATGTGAAAGCCACCAGGATACTGAAACGCGAAAACGCGGCAAACTTGTTTTATTACATTGAAATAGAAGCCCCCTGGCCCATCAGCAACAGAGACAACATCATCCACTTGCGGGTGGATAAATATCCCGGCAGAAAATCGGTGGAAATCGTGGTTGAAGGTCTGCACGACTACCTGCCTGAACAACCTGGCATCGTCAGAATCAGGCAGTCCAATGGCGTGTGGCGGCTGACGCAAAAAGAAAACGGCGAAACCGAGGTGGTTTCACTTTATGTAACAGACCCATCCGGACATGTTCCGCTTTGGGTCGTTAACATGTTTGTGGTGGATAACCTCTACCATTCTTTACTTAATTTTAAAACTTTCTTTTTAAAGCAAACAAGAACAATGAACGTAGTTGAGGGTGAATAATAATTCATCCGCCTGCATCAAATTCAGCCTGATGCGGCATAGTTAATTTAAAAACAATTGACCAATGTTACTCACCAGACAGTTTTTTGCAAAAGGAATTTCCCCTAAAAGGGTGATGAAGTTCATTATTGGCCTGTATTATTCCAAAAAGATCGCTGAGTTGGTTTCGTTTCTGTTTTGGGAGATCAAATACCGCTTGTCGCTTTACCCACGTGATAAATTACTGAACTTTGGCAACCGCCAGGCCTTGCTTTCGCTGGGAACCGAAGGAGTGCAAAGTCAAATTATATCGGACGGTTTTAAAATAACCGAAAGCAGGTATAACTGGGGACTTGTTTTTTTTGACGACCAACAAAACCTCTGGGCTTGTTTGTGCGGCGAAGAGAGGGCGCTTTACCGCATGGAGCCGGGTGAGGAACCTCGCAGGCTTTATGTTTTCCCGGAAGCCATCAGGGGCATTTTTGTTACCAAAGCAGGCAACGTTTTTGTTTGCACTGCGGGTAATGTATTCCGTTCGGCAGACGGTGGGAGCTCGTTTGAACACGTGCTGATCTTTTCGTGCCACCAAAGTTTCTTCCGCCATGAAACCATTACCGAAAGCCCTGAGGGCACTTTGTTTATCGGCGAATACGCCAATGTATGGCAAGAGCTCAAATGCAGGTTTGTCGGCTTCATTTACCACTCGGTTGACGGCGGAAAAACATGGCACAAGTCTGATTTCCTGAAACGGGCCGGAGTCAACAAACATGTGCATGTACTCAGGTGGAGCAGGCTCCTTAACGGCCTGGTGCTTACCGACGGGGACAATAAAAAATACCTCTGGATAAATCACTCCCCGATGCAACCCGGCAGTCAGGCGGACCTTGCAGGCCACGGCTGGAAGAAGATAAATAGATTCCACATCCAGAAGGGAGGCTACACGGCGCTTGCTGAGGCAGGCGGAATCCTTTTCCTGGGTACGGATTACTACGGCGGGACAAACTTCCTGGTTACTACTTCCGACATGAAAACCTTTACCGAGAAAGTCATTCCCGACCCTTACCGCCGGGGATTTGTCAGACGCATGGTTCTCAGGACTGATGGCTTGCCGGTGCCGGAGATATGGGCAAACCTGAAGTTCAATTTCAGCAAAGGCTATAAAAGTCTGCTGATGGTTACCAACGATCTGGGCAGAAACTGGCAAAAGGTTATCGAATATGACGGGAGCCGTTTTGGCGTGAAAATAATTAGTGATTCCAAAGGAACGACCAATGAACATTTTTTGCTGGTTCAGAACAAAAAAACCAAAACGCGGACAACCTTGCGCATTCATTCCTGATGCCGGTGGCAATTCCCGGAGCTTTTGCAGGATGCAGGATCAAAAAAAATGAAAGAAAAAGTAGTCAATTTACAGGACAAGTTCAACAGGTTTTCGGAGCTGACCGCTGAAAACAACGTCTGGGTTTGAGCCTTAAATCAGCAATCCTACGGGGAAAAAGGCCACGAATGCACGAATGGTTTCGTTTTCACGAATAAAAGGCTTCACCCGAACGAGTGAAGCATAATCCGTGTAAATCCGTGGCTAAAAAGAAACGCTTGCGGATTTTAGGTTGAGACAGGCCCGGACGGTGCAATTTGAACTGCCTCGAATAAGCCGGTATTTGGTGAGGCAGAGCGAAAAAGCAGTAACTTGTCGCCCCGTCTGTTAGTTATCAATTGAATAAATTAAAAGTGTATGATGAAACTTGTTATGGTTACTGTTTTGCTGGGTTTGGGCTGTGTTGCCTTTGGTCAGAAAGAATTGCTGACCACTGCCGAACTCACCGATTATCAAAAAACCTCCACCTATGCCGAGGTGATGGATTTTCTGACCGCTCTTGAAAATTCCTCACCCTATGCCCGGCTTGAAACCCTGGCACGTACAACTGAGGGCAGGGATGTACCCTTGCTTATTGTGGCCAACCCCATGCCCGAAAGCTACCAGTCCCTTGAAAATGACCCCCGTATCGTGGTTTACATCCAGGGGAATATCCATGCCGGTGAAGTGGAGGGTAAAGAAGCTACACAAATGCTTGCCAGGGATTTGCTGAAAAATCCGGATTCGGATATCCTGAAGAATGTGGTGGTGCTCATCAATCCCATCCTCAACCCCGATGGCAACGAAAAGTTCAGCACGAAGAACCGCACTAACCAGAACGGACCTTCCAGTGTGGGTGTCCGTTACAACGGACAGCACCTGGACCTGAACCGCGACGCCATGAAACTGGAAACGCCCGAGATCAGAGGCGTAGTGACGCAGGTACTCAACAAGTGGGACCCGGAAATCCTTGTGGACTGCCACACCACCAACGGCTCCTACCACGAGGAACCCACTACTTTTGTGTGGCAGATGAACCCCAACGGCAACCGCAGCCTGATCAATTTCATGCGCGATCAGATGATGCCCGAAGTGCACCGGACACTGTGGGACAAATACAATGTGGAGAATATTTTTTACGGTGAGTTTATCGACCGGATGGACTACAGCAAAGGCTGGATTTCCTATGCCGCCGAGCCCCGTTACCTGGTCAATTACGTCGGCCTGAGGAATCGCCTGGCCATCCTGAACGAGAATTACGTTTACGCCGGTTTCAAAACCAGGGTGAATGCCAATTACCACCTGCTGCTCAGTATTCTGGAGTATGCTTCGGAAAACAAAGAGAGCATCAGAAACCTGCTTGCCGATGCCGATAAAGCCGCTGTTGAACGTGGGGCAAATCCTGCCCTGGCCGATTCATTTGCCGTCAGATACAAAGGCTATCCCACACCTGAAAAAATAACCATCAAAGCCATCGAAGCGGATACCGTTCCCGGGGTAAAAGGCTATTGGCGTTACAAGGCCAGTGACCGCAAAGTAACCATTACCGTTCCTTATATTGCCGATTATCATGCCACCGAAAGCACCGCCTTCCCGTTTGCCTACCTGATGGAAATAAGAAATGACGGCGTGTTGGAAAGCCTGAAATTGCACGGCATAAAGGTTGAACAACTGGCCGAAGCACAAAAGCTGACCGTCGAACGCTTTAAGATCAGCGGGCTGAAACCTGCGAACCGGTTAAACCAGGGTCATTACACCAACAGCATCACGGGGCAGTTTGTTACGGAGGAGAAAGAATTTCCACAGGGTACTTACGTCATCCGTACGGCACAGCCCCTGGGTGGACTGGCAGCCTACCTGCTCGAACCCCGCGCTGACGACGGCCTGCTGTTCTGGAATTTCTTCGACCGCTACCTTACGCCACAGTGGGGAAGGGGCTATTATCCCTATCCGGTTTTTAGATTAATGGAACCGTCCGATTTAAATCTGAACTAAATGAAAAGGAACCTGGTTACCGGTGCCACCGGACTGGTGGGATACAGCATTGTAACGGCACTGCTGAAAAGAGGTGAAAATGTCAGGGTGTTGGTACGGTCGGCTGAAAAAGCAAAAAAACTCCTGCCACAGGAAGTGGAAATTTTTCAGGGGGATATTCTTGATAAAAACAAGGTCACAAAAGCGGTAAAAGGGTGTGCCATAGTTTACCATGCTGCCGGTTTGCCCGAACAATGGTTTCGCGATCCGGATATTTTCCGGCAGGTGAATGTAACCGGTACGCAAAATATGATTGACGCCTGTTTTCATCAGGGCGTTGAGAAATTTGCTTATACCAGCACCATTGATGTTTTTGCAGGGAAAGCCGGGGAACGGTTTGATGAAGCCATGATTGATCCGAACCCTAAGGGCACCCCTTACGAACGGTCTAAGCAGGACGCTTTCCGGCTGATTCTGAAAGCCATGGAAAAGGGACTCCCTGCCGTCAATCTGCATCCTGCCGGATTGTACGGCCCAGGCCCTGCCGCGTCGCCGGGTTTCAACCGGTTCATCATCGATCTGAAAAACAGGAAGGTGCCCATGCTGTTGCCGGGTGGCTTGCCGCTGGTGCTTTCGGAAGATGTGGGCGAAGGGCACGTGCTGGCGGCAGAAAAAGGGAAAGCCGGGGAAAGTTACATCCTTTGCGAAGGTTACTACGAATTACCCTTCCTGGCGGAAGTTATACTCAACGCGTTGAACATCAACAAAAAACCACCAAAGGTAATGCCACTGCCCGTGGTTAAAGCCGTGTCGGCAGCAGGCGAATGGCTGGCTAAATTAACCGGGAAACCGCCGTTGATTCCTAAAGGTCAACTGCATTTCCTGCTCTGGAAAGCCCTCCCCGACAGCACCAAAGCCAAAAGGGAACTGGACTGGAACCCCACACCCCTGAAAACCGGAATTGACCGGACAATTGATTATTTGTTTTGATTTTTCCGTTGAGGGGAAAGATTGAGAACAATGCTCCGTCTCTGCAACTATTCCTTATTTATATTTGGGGAAATGTGCTATTTTAGTTTCGATTTCTCCATTTATACTTTATATCTTTTGGGAAATATGTGTTATTTACAATGGTTTCTCCAAATATAGTTTGTATAATTGGAGAAATGTTCTATTTTTATATCGATTTCTCCAATTATAAAAATATGGAAAGTAAAGTCATTGGCAGGGAAGAGGAAAAAAGAATACTGGAAAAGCTGCTGGAATCGGGCAAACCGGAGTTTCTGGCTGTTTACGGAAGAAGACGTGTGGGCAAAACATT
>JAJRWG010000137.1 GCA_024276895.1 Bacteroidota bacterium | reverse complement strand
TCAGTGACAACGATTACTATCGGCTGGTGGTATCCCTACTATCCCGGTTGGGGATGGGGATGGTACCGCGACACCGAAACCCATTACTATGGTTATCCCGGCTACTACCCTCCGGGTTACTGGTGGAGAGTACCCTATTACAGTTCATACACAACAGGCACACTTTTAATGATGATGGCTGACCCGCTTGACGTCAGGGAGGTTGACGGCGATACCGTTGTACCCGTTTACTGGACGGGTGCAGTTAACGGTGTACTTAGCAGCGGCTCCAATGAAACGCGGATAAAAGAGGGTATTGACAAAGCATTTGAATTGTCACCTCAAATCAAGACCAATTAGAATCAACATTTAAACAGAATAAAATGAAAAAAAATAAAATATTACTGACAGGCATTTTTGTCATGTTATTTGGTGTTTCCTCCTTTGGACAGGGCGGGGGCATCTGGAATTTTGACTGGAACATTGGCATTCCGATTGGTGATACCAGAGACTTTATTGACCAGCCATCTTTCAGGGGATTCTCCATCGAAGGACGTGGTTTTGTAACGGATAATATGACGGTTGGCGGGATGGCCGGATGGCAAACCTATTACAAGAGCGTTGGCTGGGTTACCGAAGACATTGGCGAAACAGGTAAGATTTATGGCTTTAAACGGCGCTACCTGAATATGGTGCCCATTTTGGTCACCTGGGATTATTATTTTTTGCCCGGAAATGTAATGCCGTATATCGGTCTTGGTGTAGGTACCTATTACATTGAATCGCGTGATTTCTTGGGTATTTACTATATTCAGGGCGAAGCCTGGCACTTCGGTCTGGCACCGGAAGTCGGGGTTACCATTCCTTTTGGCAGTGGCGGTGCAGGACTTAACGTGAATTTCAAGTACAATTGGGCAGCCAAAACCCAGAGCAATCCCAGCTACTCCTGGTTAGGGATGAACATTGGACTTTCCTACATCTTTTAGAGTGAAAGTCTGACTTTCGTACACCTTAAATAACCGGCGGTGCTGAAATATCAACTCAGTATCGCCGGTTTTTTTTAATTTTACACGCAAATATCAATCTGTTCTCTAATTCTTGTATTATGATTAAAACCTTATTCTTCGCATTGTTAATTGCTTTCTTTTCCTCAGCCCTTGTGGCGCAAACCCAATTTGAGAATCCCGGTTTCGAAGAATGGGAAGAAGTGGGCCTTGGTCCCGACCTGATGGAGCCCGTTGACTGGAGTTCAATCAAAACCTCCGACCGCGACGACCTGAACCAATTAGCCCCCGTAGTGTGGTGGCCCAGTGACGATGCGCACAGCGGAGATTTTTCATTACACCTGAAAAATGCGGCTGTTTTTGGAATTGTTGCTACCGGAACCATTACCAACGGACGCGTACATGCCGACTTTAACCCTGACTCAGGCTATGTTTTTACTGATCTGGACGATGCAAGGTGGAACACCCCGTTTACGGGAAGACCCGACAGCGTGGCTGGCTGGTACAAAGCAAGTCCGCAGCCCGGTGACAATCCTGCCATCAGGGTGGTGCTGCACACCGGCTATCAGCAATTGCCCGGCGATGAATCAAATATCGTGGCAGAAGCCATGCTCAACCTTCCGCCTGAAGTTGTTACGGAGTGGACGCGTTTTTCGGCAGCCTTTGTCTATGAAAAAGAGGTCCAGCCGGAATACATTCTTGGCATTTTTTATTCCGGCAACGGTACGCAAGCCATCGGCGGCAGTGAAGCCTGGTTCGATGACCTGGAACTGATCTACCCTACAGGTGTTGAAGAGTTTCAGGCTGACAACTTTCGTGTTTTTTACGTGAATGGCCAATTGAATGTGAACCTCAGCGAAAAAAACCACCAGAACATTCAACTGCAGCTAACCGACCTCCTGGGACATGTTATCTTCAAGCGACAAATTGAACCGATGACACCCAACAGTTTCAGCCTTGATCTGCCGAAAGGCATTTATATTGCAACAGTCTGGTCAGAGGGAACAAGACTTTCAAAAAAACTCTTGGTTCAGTAATTCTCAACAGCCGGCTTGCTTTTGAGAAAAAGCAGGATTTGCTGAGCTGCTGGAAATCCGGTAACAGATGAAATGTACACGACGAAGTGCGCTTGTCTTTTTCACGGAGGCGGTAAATTTGTTTTTTCATAAAAATCTTTTTATCAAATTACTTTATTTTACGGGCATGAAAGTTGAACCGGCAAACAGAAGCAGAATTGCAGTTCTTGTTTCAGCCTTGTCATTATTGTGGGTTCGCAGTCTGCTGCTGACGCTGTTTCTTTTCGCAAATACCTTTTTATGTTTTGCACAGCAAAATGGTATTTTTTCCGGTAAGATCGTCGATAAAGAAACCAACGAGCCGCTGGTTGGCGCAAATATTTATGTAAAGAAGAACCTGACATGGGGCGCTGTTTCCGATTACAACGGCTACTTTTCCCTTTCTGTTCCTGCCGGTGAGTATGTTTTCACCATTTCGTTTACCGGGATGAAAACCCAAAACATCCCATTGAAGATTGTTGCCGATTCCACAATTCTGATGAATATTCAGATGCAGCCTTTCAGTACCCAATTCGAGGAGGTGGTGGTCAGGGCTGGAAGATTTGATAAACCGCTCGAAGATCAAACCGTTTCAATTGAGGTCATCCACCCGCGCCTCATCGAGGCGAAAAACACCCGCTCGGTGGAAACCATCCTCGATCTGACCCCGGGCGTAACCATCCTGGATGATGAGCCCCAGATCAGGGGAGGGAGTGGCTTTACCTTTGGGGTAGGCAGCAAGGTGGCCGTTTTTATCGACGACCTGCCGATCATTACCGGCGATGCAGGTAAGCCCGACTGGTCGCTCATCCCCGTGGAAAACATCAAACAGATCGAGGTGGTCAAAGGAGCTTCTTCCGTGTTGTCGGGGTCGGCAGCTTTGAGCGGTGCCATTTATATCCGTACTGAGTTTCCCGGTACAAAACCCCTGACAAAGGTCTGGATTTATGGCGGTTTTTACAGTGCTCCACGCGAGCCGGCAACGAAATGGTGGGAGGGCACCAACCTGTTGGGAGGAGCCAGTTTTCTGCATTCGCAGCAACTGGGTGATGGTTCGACCGACCTCGTTGTCGGCGGCGTTTACCTGGCTGATGAAAGCTACATCGGCGCCCCAAAACCCGGGCCGTTGGTAAATGATACCTTAGGCATTACTGACAAAGATATGGCCAACCGCAGAGCCCGGTTCAATTTCAACCTCCGGAGGCGGTCGAAAAAAAAGGAAGGATTGAATTTCGGCATCAACGGCAACATTATGCATAAAAAACAGAGTACCGTGTTTGCCTGGCTTGATGATACGACAGGCTTTTACAGGGCCTATCCGGGTGCCGTTCACCTGGCCAACACCCTGACGATGTATTTCGATCCTTTCATTAATTTTTACTCCGGTCTTGGTGTGGGGCACAGTTTTACCAACCGTATTTTGTATAACGATGTGCAGGCCAACCTCAACCAGTCGAACCGGGTGTTGATGGTTTACAACAGCTATCGCTTCAGTAAAACATTTGCCAATGTGGGTGATTTACAGTTTATAAGCGGGATTACCAGCCAGTTTACAGCATCCCATTCGAATATGTACGATGCTTCGGGCTCACCCGACAATAAAATATGGAACCTTTCAGCTTATATGGAATTTGAAAAGAAAATCGGAAATGCGGTTAACTTGTCGTTTGGAATGCGCCTTGAGCATTTCAGACTCAACGATTCAATTCGCGATCTCAAACCCATTTTCCGCTTTGGTGCCTCATTAAAAATGCTGCAGGAAACTTATGTACGCGCCTCCATTGGGCAGGGTTACCGCTTTCCAACCATCACGGAGCGATACATCCGTACAACCGTTGGCAGTTCTGGCGTTTTTAATAATCCCGACCTCATTTCCGAAACGAGCTGGAATGCCGAACTCGGTGTCAAACAGGGCTTCAAATTCAATTCCTATTATGGTTATCTTGACATTGCCTTCTTTTACCAGGAATATAACAACACCATTGAGTATTTATTCGGGTTTTGGGGCGAGCCCATCACCTCGCCCAACTATGGTTTTAAGTTCGTGAACACAGGCCGGTCGAAAGTTACCGGCATTGATATTTCGCTTAACGGACAGGCAAAATTTGCTAAGTATTTCGAATTAAATACCATGTTCGGTTACACCTACACCATGCCGCTTACACTGGATCCTGACCTTGTGTTTGCGAAGGACAATAAGCCGGGTGGGAACAACGAATTCAGCTACATCACTACAAGTGTTGATCCCTCGAGAAACATCTTAAAATACCGTTTTCTGCATACGATCAAAATGGACATGGAGTTTGTGTACAAATCATTTGCTGTCGGCTTGAGCCTGAAATATTTCAGTAAGATTGAAAACCTGGACAAGGCTATTTTCGATTTCGAGGATGCTACAGTACAATCGGGCGGCACTTTGCAGGCGATTCTTTACCGTAATTATTTTTACAACAACAACAACGGAAACACGATCCTGGACGGACGGGTGAGTTACTCTTTCAGAGAACATCATAAACTGTCCCTGATTTCTGACAATATGCTGAACCGATGGTACTCACTACGGCCGCTGAAGGCAGAGCCTATGCGTAACATTACTGTGCAATACAGCTTAAACTTTTAAACTACGAAGCATGAAAAAAGGTGCCTGTTTGTTGATTATCGTCTGCTTTTTCGCTTTTGTTGCCCCTGCCAGTGCGCAAAAAGATGATGCGTTTCCTGACACGGCAAAATACAGGAAGAATATCATCAAGTGGAACCTGACTCCTTTTATTTTATGGAGTAAGAGGAATATTAACATAGGTTTCGAAAGGGTTTTGTCACCCTACGGATCGTTTTCGGTTAACGCGGGATATTTTGAACTGCCGGCCCTGTTTGAAGGTGTTGTTGACAGCCTGAATATTCAGTCGGCCAATAAAAAGTTCGGCCTTTCAGTTTCCGGCGATTACCGCTTCTACTTCAGGAAACGCAACAGAAAGATGGCACCTGACGGTTTGTACTGGGGCATCTTTGGCTCTTATTACAATTACCGGTTTGAAAACGATGTGACAGTGATCGACAGTCCTGCAATACAGGGTAGTTTGAGGTTTGGAGCACAGGTTAATATTTTGAATGCCGGAGTAGAAGTGGGTTATCAGTTTGTGCTGTGGAAAGACCGCATGACCATAGATGTAATATTTATGGGGCCTTCACTTTCTATGTATGCAAAACAATTCTCACTCGACGGTAACCTTCAGATTGATGAAGAGGATGAATACCTGCAAGCAGTTTATGATGTGCTCTCGGCAGCCATTCCCGGATTCGACAATTTAGTGAACGAAGGCGAGCTGACAACCCGCGGAGTCAATGTAAGCCTGGGTTTCGGCATGCGTTACATGATTCAGCTTGGCTTCCGGTTTTAGAAAAACAGCTCCTTATTCACCAGATTCTTTTTCCCGCTTTATTTCAATTTGAGAAATAATTCTTCCCAACTAATTTTTATCTTTGCACCCAATTTAAATTTAATCCAAATAAAAATGCCGCATTACCAACGCAGGGGAAAGCTCCCTGCCAAACGACATATCGTCTTTAAAAAACCGGATGGAAGCCTGTATGCCGAAGAGGTGGTTTCCACAGCCGGGTTCTCGGATATTTACTCCATCGTTTACCACGAATTTCCTCCGACACAAGTGCTGAAAATTGATGAAGCTTACTCCGTGGCGCCTGAAACGGCTCTGGGAAAAAATATGCAGCACCGTTCGTTCAAAGGTTTTGAAGTGCAGCCTGAAGATGATTTTCTGGACAGCAGGAAGGTGGTGCTTTTCAATGACGATGTTTACCTGAGTCTTGCGGCACCCAGGGCGTCCATGACGGACTATTTTTACAAAAATGCCCGGGCTGACGAAATGATTTTTGTGCACCAGGGCGAAGGTACGCTGAAAACAATTTACGGGCTTTTGCCTTTTGTGAAAGGAGACCACATTGTTATCCCGCGCGGAACGGTTTACCAATTGGAATTCAAAGACCAAAACAACCGCCTCTTCATTGTTGAATCTTTTCACCCCTTGAATTTTCCCCGCCGGTATGTGAACAACTCCGGCCAGTTATTGGAACACTCACCCTTTTACGAACGTGATCTGAAAGTACCTGAAAAACTGGTTACCCACAACGAAAAAGGGGATTTCCTGGTGAAAATCAAGAACAACGACCTGATCTATCCCTACCACTATGCGACGCATCCCTTCGATGCCATTGGCTGGGACGGACACGTTTACCCCTTTGCGCTGTCCATTTACGACTTCGAGCCCCTGACGGGCCGCATCCACCAACCCCCGCCGGTGCACCAGACTTTTGAAACGCCGGCTTTCGTTACCTGCGCTTTTGTCCCCAGGCTGTACGACTATCATCCCCATGCCATCCCGGCTCCTTACCACCACAGCAACGTGGACTCAGACGAGGTGCTGTACTACGTTGACGGTGATTTTATGAGTCGAAACAACATTGGCCGCGGGCAAATAACACTGCATCCCATCGGGCTGATCCACGGGCCGCATCCGGGGGCCATCGAAAGAAGTATCGGAAAAAAGGAAACCAAGGAATATGCCGTCATGGTTGACACCTTCAAACCTTTGAAACTGACGAAAACCGCCTTGCAGATTGAAGACCCTGATTATTACAAAAGCTGGATCATTTAAGTGCTGAGGTACTTCAATTTGCCGTGTAAGACAAAGAAACTGAATCAAAATAAAAACGAATAATAAAAATGGAAAGTAATCACAAATCCTTACCCATCAACGGAACTGACTACGTTGAATTCTATGTTGGGAATGCCAAGCAGGCCGCACACTTTTACCAGTCTGCTTTCGGTTTTCAACCGCTGGCTTATGCCGGACTGGAAACAGGACTGAAAGACAGGACGTCCTACGTGCTTAAACAAGACAAAATCGTCTTTGTACTCACTGCCGCACTCACACCCGGCTCACCCGTTGCCGAACACCATAAACTACATGGCGATGGCATCAAAGTCATTGCGCTTGCTGTTGACGATGCCCGCGAGACCTTTGAAACGACCACCGCTAAGGGTGCACGCCCTTACAAAGAACCTTATACTATTTCCGACGACAAGGGTGAAGTCGTGCTTTCAGGTATCCACACATACGGCGACACGGTTCACATGTTTGTGGAACGGAAAAATTACAAGGGCGTTTTCATGCCGGGTTTTACGAAGTGGGAGCCGGATTACAAACCCGAAGAAACCGGTCTGTTGTACGTTGACCACATTGTGGGTAATGTCGGCTGGAATGAAATGGACGTCATTGCAGGCTTTTACAAAGATGTTTTTGGCTTCAAGCAACTCATTTCTTTCGACGACAAAGATATCTCCACCGAGTACACTGCCCTGAAAAGCAAGGTGATGGCGAATGACAACATGTGGATTAAATTTCCCATCAACGAACCGGCCAAAGGGAAGAAAAAGTCGCAGGTGGAAGAGTACCTCGACTTTTACGGCGGGCCGGGGCCTCAGCACGTGGCCGTCGCCACTAACGACATTGTGAAAACCATTTCGGCCCTGCGGGACAGGGGAGTGGATTTCCTGCATGTGCCCGATACGTATTACGATACAGTGACTCAGCGTGTTGGAGAAATTGACGAAGACCTGGAAGTACTGAAAAAACACCGCATCCTCATCGACCGCGATGACGAAGGTTATTTACTGCAACTCTTCACCAAACCGGTTGAAGACCGCCCGACCTTCTTTTTCGAGATCATCCAGCGAAAGGGAGCCAAATCCTTTGGAAAAGGGAACTTCCAGGCCTTGTTCGAGTCCATCGAACTGGAACAGGCCAACCGGGGAACACTTTAGATTTTAAAGATTTTTGTCTGCAAATAACCACTTAAAATGACAATTCAACCCAACAATCCCACACTGATTTCGTGGATACCGGTTCTGCCGGACAGTGACTTTACCATCCAGAACATCCCTTTCGGCATCATCAAACCGGCAGGAAAAGCACCCCGGCCGGCCACAAGGGTAGGGGACACGGTCATTGACCTTTCGGTGCTTACCGACCATGGTTTTCTCGATGGGCTGGGCATTGACAATTACGGCGTGTTTTACGCACCCGTTTTGAATGACTTTATGGCTTTGGGGAAACCCCTCACCAATGCTGTCAGACAGCGGCTTTCAGAATTGTTTGAAGCAGGCAACGGTGAACTTAAAAATAACGAAGAGGCAAAAAATCAGGCCTTTTTACAGCTTGAGGAGGTGGAAATGATGCTGCCCGTTGAAGTGGGCGATTACACCGATTTTTACTCCAGTATCGAACATGCTACCAACATCGGTACCATGATCCGCGATCCTGAAAAAGCCTTGAACCCGAACTGGAAGCATTTACCGGTGGGCTACCATGGCCGCTCGTCGTCAATTGTAGTGTCCGGAACCAACATCCATCGCCCCAAAGGGCAGTACAAACCTGCCGGTGCGGAGGTGCCTGAATTTGGCCCCACCCGCCTTTTCGATTTTGAGCTGGAGATGGCTTTCATCACCGGAAAAGAAACC
>JAJRWG010000008.1 GCA_024276895.1 Bacteroidota bacterium | reverse complement strand
TTCACACGACAACAGCGACTACGGGAACAGCGGGCTGCAACTCAACCGCGAGCACGTCTGGGCCAAATCGCATGGCGGGTTTGGCGACATTCCACCCATGTACGGTGATGTGCACAACCTGAAACCCTCGGCAGCCAGCGTAAACCAGGACAAAAGCAACCTGGATTTCGACAACGGCGGCGTTCAGCATCCCATTGCCACGGGCTGTTATTACACCGACTCTACCTGGGAAGCCAGGGATGAAGTCAAGGGCGATGTGGCCCGCATTATTTTTTATATGTCAACGCGTTACGAGGGTCAGAACGGTGAAATGGACCTGGAAGTGGTGGACCGGAACAACACCTATCCCAATGCCCAGCACGGCAAATTGTCCACCCTTTTGCAGTGGAACCTGCAGGACCCGCCTGACGAATTTGAAAGGCACCGCAACGATGTGATCTTTTCCTTCCAGAAAAACCGCAATCCCTTTATTGACAACCCGCAGTTTGCCGAGCTGATCTGGGGTGGTGCCAGCCCCGATCCCGTGGCTATCGGCAATGTGCAGATGGATCCTGAACTGGCTGCCGCCGGCGAGCCGGTAAGCATCTCGGCTACCATCACCAGCACCGGTGACCCGGTTTCGCAGGCAACTTTGTTTTGGGGGCTGAGTTTCGAAACCCTGGTAAACGAGGTACCGATGAACGCTGAAGGTAACGACTGGTCGGGACAGATTCCCGGTCAGGCGGAAGGTAGTACGATATACTACAAGATCAGGACAAACAGCGGGGGTAGTGATTACGCGTCCATTGCCTACAACTACTACGTTCCCAAAACCTTCACGGGAACCATCGTTTCCATTTACGACATCCAGGGACAGCAGGCCTCCTCGCCTTACGAAGGCCAGGTAGTGACCACCACGGGCATCGTAACCGCCAACTTCGGCAATTCTTATTTTATCCAGGATGGCAGCGGAGGTTGGAACGGACTGTTCATTTACGAATCGGGGCGCAACCCGTCGGTTGGCGACAGCATCGTGCTGACCGGCGAAATTGACGAGTACTACGACAAAACGGAAATGAAAAACATCACCGATTATTATTTTATTTCCGGAAACCATCCCCTGCCCGAGCCTGTTGTTGTTCCGACCGGAGAGGTGGAAGAACAGCACGAAAGCATACTGATCAAAGTGAAAAACGCCCTCTGCACCGACGACAACTACCAGGGCAATTATTTTATGTGGGCCGTGGACGACGGAACGGGCGAACTGAAAATCCATAACACTTCGGTTTTCGAATACGAGCCGGTCAAAGGAGATTACTACGATATTACGGGTCCCGTGAACTGGGATTTCGGCGAATGGAAAATCGAGCTTCGTTTTGAGAGTGATGTAACAAGCGGCATCGACAACGAAGGCCCTGTTGTGACGGAGGTAGTGCCCGTGCTCAGCAACAACCTGAAAGTTATGTTTAATGAGGAAGTTGAACAATCCTCAGCCGAGGATGTCGCCAATTACAGCATCAACAACGGGGTGACCGTGGAGTCGGCCCTGCAGCATGCTTTCAACAAGGCACAGGTAAACCTGACGGTTTCGGAGCTTTCGGGCGATTACGAAATTTCGGTCAGCAATGTGAAGGACGTGTCGGGCAATGTGATGGAGCCGCAAACAATCGGTTTCAGTTACGTGGGTATCGAAGAGCTGTTCTTGAACGGGGAAATCAATGTTTACCCCAATCCGGCTGAAAACCGGGTGACTGTTTCTTTCAACGCCCTGAAAAATGTTGAACTTGAAATCATCCTTGCCGATGTAAGCGGGAGAATAGTCAGGAAAACAAACTACCGCGCGGGGCAGGGAGAGAACAGTTTTGGCTTCGACCTGGAGAATGTTTCGGAAGGTATTTACTTTCTGCATCTCAGAAGCGAAAGCGGCAATGTAAGCTACAAGCTGGTGGTGAGGTAGCTTGTTAAAAAGCTGAAGGGTTAGAGGCTATCTCTAAAGTATGATCGTCAAAATCATAACCCATCATAAAAATCAGTCCGATCAGTGTCCTGTTCAAACGGTACACTGATCGGACTGGTTGTACTGGTTTTTTATGATCTTCAAATTTCAACCGAAGGTAAACGGGCTTTGTATTTTAATTCCGTCAATCACCTGGCCGTCGTTCATGTCTACGGTCAACACCACGGAGCAGTTGGCGCTTTTGGCGGCGCTGAGGATGAGGCTGTCCCAGAAGGAAAGCTGATTCAGGATGTGGAGGTCGATGGCCTCTTTAATGTGACCTGTATCTAATCTGATTACTTCAAAGCCACTGATATCATCAATAATACTTTTCAACACCAACGGGGCCATTTTATATTTACCGATCATAACTGCGGCAAACTCTTTCAGCACCTGGGTAGAAACAACAAAGTGGATTTCTCCATCGGCTTTTTGCAGAATCCGATAGCAAATATTTCGTTTTTCTTTATCGCTTTCTGTTTCACAAAACAAGTACACGAAAAAGTTTGTATCAAGAAAATATTTTGCGGTCGTAGATTTCATCGCGGTTCCACTTAACGGTTTTTGTTTTTACGGAAAGTTTCTTGCTTTTGTCAAGCAGTCGTTCAATAGTGCTTTCTTCCTGATTTTTCACATACATTTTTAACATTTCCCTGATAAACTGATTCAGGCTTGTACCTTGCTTTGCAGCATACTCGCGGCTTTTTGCCAGCAAATCATCGGGAATGGATAAGGTTACATTTTTCATGGCACACAGTTTATGTGCGCAAATATACACATATTTTTAATTTTCTGCAAGTACTGGCCTATTTTTAATACTTTTGTCGGGCAACAGCCATTGACCACACAAATGCCTGCCGACCCATACAGCGCCAACATCCAGTCGTACATTTTTTTGCTTTACACCGGAATTGCACTTGCCTTTGCCGGTTTAGCGTGGTTTCAAATCAGGGGAAAAGCCGGCCTCAGCCTCTTGTTGATCGCTTTTGGCGGATTGTCGCTCAATTTGCTTGTGTGTTTTTCGGATGCTTTCCTTCATATGTGGGACGAGCAGATTCATGCAGTGGTTGCCAAAAACATGGTGTCCAACCCTTTTAAGCCCATGTTGGTAACCGACCCTGTGCTGCCGTACAATTATAAAGGCTGGTTGAATAATCATGTCTGGCTCCATAAGCAACCTCTTTTCCTATGGCAAATTGCACTCTCTTTCAAGCTCTTCGGCACAAGTGTTTTCAGTTTGCGACTGCCGTCCATACTGATGACAACGCTGCTGGTTTTTCCGGTATTCAGGATCGGGAAGATCATTTCGGGAACACAAACCGGAATTTATGCCGCCCTTTTGGTCACCGGCTCAAATTTTATCTACCAGTTGAGTTCGGGCCGGCTGGCAACCGACCACAACGACATTGCTTTTTTGTTTTACGTTACACTGAGTATCTGGGCATTTTTTGAAAAGGAAAAGTCCGGAAACAGGGCGTGGATAATTTTCATCGGATTGTTTTCAGGTGCCGCCATCCTGAATAAGTGGCTGGTGGGCTTACTCGTTTATGCTGCCTGGGGATTGAGTATACTGGTTTTTAAAGAAAACCGGAAAAGGCTGCAGCGCTTTGCGGAACTGTCACTCGGCTTGCTGGTTACCATTGTCGTGGCCCTGCCCTGGCAATTGTACATTTTGTACCGTTTTCCACAGGAAAGCCGCCACGAGTTTAGTTTGAACACCCTTCATTTTTTTAAGACGGTGGAAGGTCATGCCGGCGATTTCATGTACCATCTGTCCAGTATTGAAAGACTTTACGGGACGGATTTCCAGTACGTCATTCTGGTTTCCCTCATCATCTTTCTCTTCTCAGCTGTCAAAACGAAGTTTAAATTCCAGATTTTAAGCCTGATCTTTTTCGTTTACGCTTTTTATTCTTTTGCCGCCACAAAAATGCCAGCCTTTACGATCATCGTCGCCCCTCTGGTTTATGTGATGGTTGCACATTCACTTACTCAGATCCTGAAATGGATCGGCAAACTGAATCTGAGTCCCGGGAAAAAGAGAATTGTATCAGGCTTGTCAGCAATGGCACTGGTGTTTTTTGTTTACTTCCACTTTCTGAATCACGAGGGGCTTGCCATGAAAAACATTGCCTGGCAGAAGAAAGACTTTCAACATGAATACAAAGCAAACCTGGTTTACTTAAAACTGATTGATGAATTCGGGGGTGAAGATGTTGTCGTTTACAACACCTGGTTGTTCGACAGGTTTAAGATCATGTTTTTGTCTGATTTTTATGCGAATATCAAACTGCCTTCCAAAAAAAGCATCGAAACCTGGAAGGAGAACAACTTCAGGATAGTCGTTTTCGATGATAACAAACTGCCTGATTACATTTTAACCGACAGCACAATTGCGAAAGTAAGGTCCGCCGTTTATCAAAAGGATTTCGAAGAAAATATTGAAGTTTACTATTAAACCGGCCGGGAGATAAAAAGCCCGGAATGTTTTAAGGAACACTTTCTCATGTCTTATTTCGTTCAAGCAGTAGCTCCACGCATCATTATTTTATATTTTTGCCAGCAAAATTGAAAAACCGTGACCGATAGCTTAGTAATCATCCCCACGTACAACGAAAAAGAAAACATCGAAAAGATCATCCGGAAGGTGTTTTCCCTGAAAAAGAAATTCGATTTACTTGTGGTGGAAGACAACAGCCCCGATGGAACAGCTGATATTGTCAAACGGCTGATGAAAGAATTTCCCGGCTGCCTGTTCATTCTCGAGCGGACGGGAAAGCTGGGTTTGGGTACGGCTTACATTGACGGCTTCAAATGGGCACTGGAAAGGGAATACGGTTTTGTGACCGAAATGGATGCCGACTTCTCGCACAACCCCAACGACCTGGAACTGCTTTACCAGGCAACAGCGGTTGATGGCGCCGATGTAGCCGTGGGTTCAAGGTACATCAAAGGGGTCAACGTGGTCAACTGGCCCATGGGCAGGGTACTCATGTCGTATTTTGCTTCTTCTTATGTGCGCATGGTCACCGGCCTCAAGATCATGGACACCACGGCAGGCTTCGTTTGCTGGACGCGCAAAGTGCTCGAAACCATCAATCTCGATAAAATCAAATTCGTCGGTTACGCTTTTCAGATTGAAATGAAATACACCGCCGTTAAGCTCGGCTTCAAGGTTGCCGAAGTCCCCATTATTTTTACTGACCGAACTGAAGGCACTTCAAAAATGAACAAAAGCATTTTCCGCGAAGCCATTTTCGGCGTCATGCAGTTAAGGGTACGCGGGATGATGGGAAGAATAAAACCTGTAAAGTCGTTGTGATCATGGGTTTTGTACCGGGTAAGAAAAAGATAGAAGGCGCTTTTGTGGTTAATGAAGGAAGGAGTTTCAAAGGGGATGTTTATTTAAATGGCCACCGCATTGAGCAGGTAGTGCCTTCCGGAAGTGCAGCACCGGCAATTAACGAAAGCGATTACGAAATCATCCCGGCTGAAGGTTTGTACCTGCTGCCCGGTGTGATTGACGACCAGGTGCATTTCCGCGAACCCGGACTGACCCGCAAAGGCGATATTTACACCGGAAGCAGGGCTGCCGTGGCGGGTGGCGTCACAAGCTACATGGATATGCCCAACACCAGACCCCCGGTGCTTACTCAGGAATTGCTGGAGGAAAAGTACAGGCTGGCTTCCGGCAAGTCGCTGGCGAATTACTCCTTTTACATGGGTGCTTCCAACGACAACCTGGAGGAACTGTTGAAAACGGACCCCCGAAAGGTGTGTGGCATCAAAGTTTTCATGGGTTCATCCACCGGAAACATGCTGGTTGACGACGAGCAGGTGCTGGAAAAAATATTTGCCGCTGCGCCAACACTCGTGGCCGTACACTGCGAGGACGAGCAAACCGTCGCCGAAGGCAAAAAGATTTATTTTGAAAAATACGGAGCCAATGCCCCGGCAAGTGTGCATCCGTTGGTGCGTTCTGCCGAAGCCTGTTACCTGTCTTCTTCAAAAGCCGTCGGGCTGGCACGCAGGCATGGCACCCGTCTGCATGTGTTGCACCTGTCAACGGCCCGCGAAATGGAGCTGTTTGACAACACCATCCCCCTGGAGGAAAAAAAGATAACGGCTGAAGTTTGCGTCCATCACCTTTGGTTTTCGGAAGAAGACTACGGACGGAAAGGCAATTTCATCAAGTGGAACCCGGCCATCAAAACCGGAAACGACCGTGAGGCGCTTCGCCAGTCCCTGCTCGATGGTCGCATCGATGTGGTGGCCACCGACCATGCCCCCCACACACTGGACGAAAAGCAAAAGACTTACTTCAAGGCGCCGTCCGGCGGGCCCATGGTCCAGCACTCGCTGCCGGCCATGCTCGAACTTTCGAAGCAGGGGGTCATCCCCATTGAAAAAGTGGTGGAAAAAATGTGCCACAACCCGGCCGTTTTGTTCCGGGTAAAAAAACGGGGATTTATCCGCAAAGGATATTTTGCCGACCTGGTGCTGGTGGACCTGAACAAACCGCGACTGGTAAAAAATGAAAATGTGCTGTACAAATGCGGGTGGTCGCCACTGGAAGGAATCACCCTGCATGCACAGGTAATGAAAACTTTTGTTAATGGCCATTTGGTGTACAACGAAGGAGTCTTTGACGAAAGTAAAAAAGGAGAAAGAATGTTGTTTGAAAAAAACGGATAGAGAAATGAAAATGAGAAAAATTGTTTTAGCATTAATGATTGCCGTACTGTTCACGGCTTGCGGATCGGGCGGAGAAAAGGACAAGGAAGAAGGAAACGTACTGGGTGAGAACGAAGTAGTGATGAGTAAGTTTGTCAACGGTGTGGCCCAGGTAACCTGGGAGTACGGTGAAGTTGACGGCAAGCGGGTGCCGGTTTACCAGCGCGAGTACAACGAGGATGGAACCTTGTTTAAAGAAGGGCCTTTGCAGAACAAACGGCGTACGGGCGACTGGAAGTCGTACTACCGTGACGGCACTTTGTGGAGCGAAAGTTCTTACCGCAACGGAGTAATTCACGGCAAAACCGTGACTTATTATCCCAACGGTAAAAAACGTTACGAGGGCTATTTTAACAATGCCTCCAAAACGGGGATCTGGAAATTCTGGAACGAAGCAGGCGAGTTTGTCAAGGAAGTGGACTTTGACAAAAAGGAAGAATCGCCCGGAAAATAACAGAAACAATAAGCCCGGCTTTAGAAAAAAGTAGCCGGTGGAGGTTTTCAGAAAGCGGAACCTCTGCCTGACAGGGTATGGAGCAGCCGTGTGTTATAAACACGCCTTTTTGTTGACACGATTTTTTTTCATAGTAATTTTGCACAGCTTATTTAAAAAACCAACAAAAATGAAAAAAGTTAAACCATTTGTTATTATTCTCACACTAGTGCTGGTATCGTTCAGCATCAACTGGGCCATCAGTGATTCAACCCCTGCCGAACGCGAGCGCCGCAAGCAGGTGATTGGCTGGGTTGACAACAACGGCTACTGGATAAAAATGGCCGAAAAGGGCCTGGCGGTGCTGAACCCGGAAGTGAAGGTTCCCCAGGCCGTTTACACCGGCAGCCGCATCAATTCCTTCATGGTGATCACCGACGATTCGCCCGACGTGCCCGTTGTTGAAGTGAGCAGCAGCACCCAAAGCGAAAACTCGGTTTTTGTCGATCCCGGCGACGCAAACACCATGCTGAACTCCAACAACTCTACTTCGCCAACCGGACCTCCCATTTACGGAGCTGATTACCTCTACACTTTCGATTTCGGAGAAACATTCTCGGGCAGTTACAACGGTGTAAGCGGGAACAACAGCGGTGACCCTGCCACCGCCATTGGAACCGACGGGCGCTGGTACATCGGGTTCATTGCCAACAGCGGTCAGGCAGTGGCCTATTCCGACAACCAGGGTGGTTCATGGACCAGGGTGCAGGTCACACCCAACCCCGGACAGATGGCTGATAAAAACCACCTCTGGATCGATGCCCTCGAAGGCAGCCCTTACGAAAACCGGCTGTACGATGCCTGGACAGATTTTGGTGGTGCTTTTGACAACCACATTTTGGTCTCTTATTCTGATGATAACGGCGAAACCTGGTCCTCCAAACAACGGATCAGCCTTGGCGTGATGGCTGGCAACCACAATCAGGGGGTAAACCTTTCCACCGGACCTAACGGTGAGGTATATGCCGTATGGGCAATCTACGACGGCTGGCCGCAGGATGAAAAAGCCATCGGCTTTGCCAAATCGCTCGATGGTGGCGAAATATGGGAAGATTCCTACCGGATCATTGACAACATCAGGGGCATCCGTCAGAGTAAGGTTCCGCAAAACATGCGGGTAAACAGTTTCCCTTCGATGGCTGTGGATGTCAGCGGCGGAAGCAATAACGGCAACATTTACGTTGTCTGGACCAATGTGGGTGTACCCGGGCAGAACTCGGGAAGCGATCGCGATGTGTACATGATCAAATCAACCGACGGAGGCGACAACTGGTCATCACCCATCCGCGTGAACCAGGATCCCATCAACATGGGCAAGGCCCACTACCTGCCCTGGATCGCCTGCGACCCGGCAAACGGAACCATCAGCGTGATCTGGTACGATAACCGGAACACAGCGGCTACGGCTGCCGAGGCCTGGGTGGCCACCTCCAACGATGCCGGCGAAACCTGGGACGACTTCAAGGTGAGTGATGTTTCTTTCACCCCGAGCCCCATCCCCGGAATGGCCAGCGGTTATTTTGGCGACTACCTCGGCATCACTGCCCTCGACGGTAAAGTGTATCCCTGCTGGACCGACAACCGCTCGGGCCATGCCATGACTTACGTTTCCGTTTTTGAAACCATTACGGTTACCAGTCCCTTCGGACTGCAGGCTGAGGTGGATCAGGAAACTGGTGCCTGTGACCTGTCCTGGAGTTACAACGAAGGATCGGGCTTTCTGAACTTCAGGATTTACCGCGATGACCAACTGATTGCTGAAACCACGGATCTGACGTACACGGACCAATTATCATTCTACGGCTACTACAGGTATGCGGTGACTGCTTACTACGGGGGAACCACCGAGTCGGATTCAACGGTTACCGATATCCAGTATGGAAGTGCCACAATGGAAGTCATCCCCGGAGAATACACGGCAAATCTGTATCTCGACGACTCCACCGTTCAGGTGATGAAGGTGAAAAATACCGGCGTACTTGAGCTCGAGTTTTCCCTTTCTCCCTTTATTCCGCCCGCCAATGCGGCGGATTATCAATTCGCAAAAGGTGGAGGAGACGAATACATCAGCAAAGTTGTTTTTGCAGACATCAGCAACGGTTCGGGATGGGAAGCGTACAGCGACTACACCGCAACATCTGCGCGCTTAAAAGCAGGACAGAGCTATCCCATTCAGGTTTTCAACGGCAATGCTTACGATGGCGACCAGTGTGCCGTTTGGGCCGACTGGAATGCCAATGGCGAGTTTGACGAAAAACCGATTATCCTTAGCCCGGATGAGACCCATGAAATTTTTAGCGGAAACATTGTTGTTCCCAACGGTGCCGCCCAGGGTACGGTACTGATGCGGATCAGGCTTTCGGGTACCGGAGCCCTGTCGCCCATAGGCGAAACACCTTACGGAGAAGTGGAGGATTACTCCTTGTACATTGCTTCCTGGATTAGCCTTGAACCCGATGAAGGAACTGTTGCTGTGGGCGATTCCATGTTTATTGACCTTAAGTTTAATGCCACCGACCTGGAGACGGGAACCTACACCGACCAGATCAAATTTGTGACCAACGATCTGGATACACCGGTTTACATCATCCCCATAACCCTGAATGTTACCGACCTGACGGTTGATGTAACGATCGACCCGGAGGGGCTGTGTATCGGTTCAAGTGCGCAGCTTTCTGCTATTCCGCAAGGAGGTACAGGTAATTATACTTACACCTGGACATCAGTACCGGAAGGCTTTACATCAGATGAGCAAAATCCGGTGGTAACACCTCTGGAAAATACCAGGTACATTGTTGCCGTCAATGATGGCGTACTGACCATGAGTGACTCGGCAGAAGTTGCTGTTTACGAATTTCCGGTGGCCGACCTCGGCGATGACCAGGTGCTTTGCGGCGAAACGGAATACCTGCTGGACGCCGGCAACCCCGGTGCAAGTTACTTGTGGTCAACGGGCGAAACAACCCAAACCATCCTGGCAAACGGCCAGGGCGAAAACCAGTTCTGGGTGGTGGTTACCAACGAAAACAATTGCAGCGACAGTGATACCGTGAATATTACATTTGCCGAAAATCCCCAGGTTGACCTGGGCAGGGACACGGTTGTTTGTCAGGATGTAACTTACATTCTCGATGCGGGTAATCCCGGCGCCAGCTACCTCTGGTCAACGGGCGAAACAACCCAATCCATTGTGGTGGACTCGGCCGGTTACGGCATCGGGCTGCATGATTTTTCGGTGACGGTTACCAACGAATACGCCTGCGAAGGCAGTGATGAAGCTTCCGTCGAAATACTTGATTGCACCGGTATTGAAGAGTACAGCAAGCTTGCAGGCATTAGCGTTTTCCCCAACCCTTCAGCCGGCGTTTTCAGTCTTGAACTCGAAAGTGTGGAAAGAATCCGTGTAAGCATCAGAATTATCTCGGTTTCGGGCACCCTGGTTTATGAAAGAAACGATGTTGAAGTAAACGGTACTTACACGGGTCAGTTCGACATAACCGGACTTTCGCAGGGAGTGTATTCGATTTTTGTTATTGGCGACGGTTTTGTTGCAAGCAAAAAAATTGTAATCAGAAAATAGAACAGTGTACAGGGTGGGCGGACGGTCTTCCCACCCTGATATATCTCATACCGGGCAACCCTTTGGCTGGCTAATCTGTCTTTATGATTTACAATGCCGTAGTAAAAGTTGCTGAAACCGAATCTGAATCCGGAAATATTATTCCCGTGTAATAAATGTTTTGCTAACTTGCGGCCCGAAAACTCAAAATTATTCACAAATTTTTTTATAGCATGAGAAAATCTAAACTTTTATTTGTTCTCGTTTTACTTGCGACCTTTGCCTTCGGTTTGAACTGGGCAATGAGTAAAGGGAAAAAGTCGGAGCGCGAGCAACGCAACCAAATGGACACCCGTATTGATAACCTCAATTATTGGGT
>JAJRWG010000136.1 GCA_024276895.1 Bacteroidota bacterium | reverse complement strand
GTCGGCAGTGGCACTTCCGGGTTTAATTTCTTCCAGCATCGGGACCAGGTGGTGACGGATGCGGTTGCGCAGGTAGTCGTCCGTGGCGTTGGACGAATCTTCCCTGAACGCCAGTTGGTTTTCGCGGGCGAAAGCTTCGATCTCTTCCCGCCCGGCAAACAGCAGCGGGCGGATGATCTTTCCCCGTTGAAGCGGCATTCCCTTCAATCCGGCCACGCCCGATCCCCGGAGGAGGTTGATGAAAAAAGTTTCCAACTGGTCGTCGCGGTGATGGCCTAAGGCAATTTTGTCGAAACCTTCCTGCTCCGCCAGTTCCTCAAACCAATGGTAACGCAGGTTCCGGGCAGCTTCCTGGATGCTTAGCTTGTGCTGCAAGACATAGCTTCGGGTGTCGAAGGTTTTGGAGAAAAACGGCAAGCCCCATTGTTCGGCCAGTTGACGGACAAAGACTTCGTCTGTATCGGAGGCCTGTCCCCGGAGTTTGAAATTGCAATGTGCAACGGCAATCCTGAAACCGGCCTGTTTGAACAGGAACAGCAAGGCCACCGAATCGAGGCCGCCGCTGACGGCAAGCAGAATGCGATCGTCGGGAGCGCAAAGTTTTTTTTGCGTAACAAATTGCTGAAAGGCCTGTTGCATGAAGCAAAGGTACGAAATTAAGGCCTCTGCCGGGAGTGGCGCGCCGACAAAAAAAGACACGGCGAATTGCCGTGCCTTCTTAACTTTCAGCCAAAACCCGTTCTCAAAATCAGATTCCGCCGTCCACGATCCAGGTTTTGTCGGGGTTGTCGTTACGGACGGCCAGCTTGTGTTCCAGTATTTCGCCCGACTTCAGTTTGATCTTGTAAGGCACGAACTCACCGGGGTAAAGGCCCGACTTAAAGGCTGTGCCCAGCGAGAGGATCTCCAGTCCGGCAAACCGTACTTTAACGGCATTCAGCTTTTCCGGGTCTTTGATTTCCAGTACATCCCACACCGGTTCGATGGTTTCGTAATCGGCTTTCGACAGGGCTGTGAAGAAACGTTTTGCCGCCTCCCGGCTGCTGATCTTGGTGAATTTCCTGACAAATCCCGGCTCTTTCAACTCCTGCCATTGCATCCCTTGCGGCAGGTTGATGACGAAAGTGGATGCCGGGACGGGAATGTTGTAAGCGATGTTCCTGACCTCGATGACTTTGACCGATTGTCCCTTGGTGTTGATGTACAGCTCGAAAGTTTTGAGCAGGGAGGTTTTGCTGTCGAAAATGTATTTGCGGGTGTTGTCCGACTCAAGAATGGAAGTGTTCTTCAAATAGTTGTTACGAAAGTCTCCCAGCGCTTCGGCATTGACGGTCAGGATAGTTTCATCTTTCGTTTCCTCAATTTTGTATTCCGCATGGTTTTCTTTTGAGAAAGCTACCTCAAATTCCAGGATCTTTTTCGGTTCCAGGAAAATGCGCATCCACTCGATGAATCCCGCACGCCTGTCCGCCGTAAAAGCCAGCGAAGCATCAGGCAGGTAAAGGTACTGCTTTTCACCGTCAAAAACCACTGTCCGGCCCGGTTTCTCCATCCGCCAGGGCTTCTTACCGGTAAACTGTTTCCAGAATTTGTATTCCATGAAACCGTAATCCGTCCCGATGAAATCAAAATTCTCGCTTTCCTCCGTGCGCACCTGCATGCTGATGAACATGCTGCGCAACGACTCCATGGCATTGATGGATTTCAGCATTATATTTTCGGCTGCACTGGCCGTGCTCACAAAAGGCGTACGGTCAGCCAGCAGAAAAACAGTCACGATAAAAACAACACTTGCCGCAACAGCCAGTGTTCTTCTGATCCATTTTCGATGAACGGGCCTTTTATTCTCACGTGTTTTCATTTCAATTTCCTCCTTTTCAATTTGATTTAAAATACGTTGCTTTAAACCGGAATCGGGAAGTTGAAACGACGGAAAGGGCTTCAGGCTGTAGAACAGTGCCTTTGCCTGTGCGTAGTCATTTGCACAGGAAGCACATTCCTGCATGTGTTGACGCATGGCAGTTACCAGCGCGGGGTCGGTCTGTTCGTCAAAACAGTCGGCCAAATGGTTTTTAAAAGCATTACAATCCATCATGAACCTCCTTTTCTTTTTCGGTTTTTTGTCGAAGTTTGCCGATGCCATAGGTAAAACGCGATTTTACCGTTGTGACGGGAAGCTGCAGTATCCGTGCGATTTCCACAAAGCTCAGCTCGTCGATTGCCCGCATCCTGATCACGGCCGATTGTTCTTCAGGAATTTGTTCAAGCAAGCGGCTGATGCGCCGGAACTCGTTTTGGATCTGCCGTTTCTTCTCCCATCCGTTTTGTTTTTCATCGGGCAGTTGAAGCAGGCTCCCGATCTCAACCGATGGCCTTTGCTTTCGCTGCCTGAGCACGTCAATACCGGCATTGTTGACCATCCTGTACAAATAGGCTTTGGTCTTTGAGGCCTCGTCGAGTGCCGGCGACTGGCGGTAAAACTTCACGAAAACATCCTGAACAATGTCTTCGGCATCCTGCAAATTCCCCACGATGAAAAAAGCATTTTTCAGCAAAGCCTGCCGGTGCAGATCGATCAATGCAACCAGATCGCTTTTCGTGAGTTGTCGCCGGATGTTTTTCCGATTGGGCATCGTGTACAAACTTTACCTTATGACGGAGGAATCATTAAAAAGACTTAAAATTACATGAAAAAAAGAAAACTTTCCTGCTGCAAGAAATAAAAAAGGCCTGTCCAAGCAAAGACAAGCCCTTTAGAGTTAACTCATTTCCCGGACTTTAGCTCACCTCCCAGGTGTTTCCGGTATGCAACAGGTCGTCCACCGATTTGAGGGGTGAAACTTCTTTTTCGTGCTCAATCGAAGCCCAGACAGCATCTTCCAGGGGTTGTGATTTAACCGCCCGGATGACCCCCATGGCCGCCGGAAATTCCGGAGGTTTCATCTCGGCAAGCATCATGTGGATGCCGGGATCTTCGGTCGTGGGATCGTGAATAAGAATATCGTCTTCGGTGATGCCGTTTTCGCCGATGTTCACCACTTCGAGGCGTGTTCCTCTCAGCACCAGTCCTTTATCCCTTTCCTGCCTGAAAATCATTGGTTTTCCGGCTTCGAGGAATATCTGGTTGTCGTTTTTTGTTTCACGACCCGTAATCAGTCCGTGGATTTTATTGTTGAATATTACGCAGTTAGCCAGGATTTCAACAATGGATGTTCCCTTGTGTTTTGCAGCTTCGGCAAATACTTCCGACATCATTTTCATGTTGGTGTCCACTACCCGGGCAAAGAATTTTCCACGGGCACCCAGCACCAGTGCGCCGGGATTAAAAGGAGGTTCAAAGGTTCCCTGGGGCGAGGTTTTGGTTTTTGCCCCTTTGGGTGTGGTTGGCGAATACTGCCCCTTGGTCAGGCCGTAAATCCTGTTATTGAAAAGCAACACATTTACATCCGGGTTTCGCCTGGCCAGGTGGATGAAGTGGTTTCCCCCGATGGCCATGGAATCGCCGTCGCCGGTGATCATCCACACGCTCAGTTCCGGATTGGCCAGCTTGATGCCGGTGGCAAGGGCTGCCGCACGGCCGTGGATGCTGTGAAACCCGTAAGTGTTCATATAGTACGGAAAACGCGACGAACAACCGATGCCCGATACAACAACAAATTTTTCCTTGGGAATACCCAGTTCGGGAAAGACGTTTTCTACAGATTTTAAGATGGCATGGTCGCCACAACCCGGGCACCATTTTACCATCTGATCACTCTCGAAGTCCTTTTTCGTGAGCTTCATTTCATTTATCGATACCGCTTGTTCCATGATTTTAGTCGCTTAAATATTCCAGAAACTTTTGCTTGAGTTCTTTGACCATAAATGGCAGACCCTGAATTTTGTTGTACTGATCGAATTCAATTCCGGGCAGGCTCATGCGCAAATAATTGACAAACTGCCCCAGGTTGATTTCGCAAACAAGTATTTTTTTGAACCGGGAAAAGACCTCCCTGGTGTTTCTCGGCAAGGGTTTAATGTGTTTAAAATGTGCCATGGCGATGCTGTGGCCTTCGTCGCGCAACTGCTCGAGTGCGGTGAGCATCATGCCATGGGTCCCGCCCCATCCGACAACAAGGAAGTCTGCATCGGGATCACCGTCAACCTCCAGCTCGGGAATGTAATTGGCTACCCGCTCCACTTTTTCTTCGCGCAGCCTGCTCATTTTTTCGTGGTTGAGCGGATCGTGCGAAACATTGCCGTAAATGTCTTCTTTTTCCAGTCCGCCGATGCGGTGACGTAAACCTTCGGTGCCAGGGATGGCCCAGGCCCTTCTGAGTTTTTCCCCGTCTCTTTTGTACGGTTTGAAATCGGGATCGTTAGCCTCGACAATGGGTGGATTGATGTCAGGAAGACCGGACACCTCAGGAATTTTGAATACTTCCGAGCCATTAGCCAGCGAGCCGTCGGTAAGTAAAATGACGGGAGTCATGTGCTCAACTGAAAGTTTCACGGCTTCGTAGGCCGAGTAGAAACAATCGCTGGAACTCTGTGCAGCCATCACGATCAAAGGTGCTTCACCGTTTCGTCCGAACAGGGCCTGGTTCAGGTCCGATTGTTCCGATTTTGTGGGCAGTCCGGTGGAGGGGCCGCCACGCTGAACGTTGACCACCACCAGTGGCAGCTCGGTCATCACGGCTAATCCCAGGGCTTCACTTTTTAATGAAAGTCCGGGGCCGGAAGTGCTGGTTACCCCTACCGAGCCGGCAAAGCTGGCGCCGATGGTAGAAACAATGCCGGCAATTTCGTCCTCAGCCTGGAAAGCAATGGCAGCAAACTGCTTGTGCCTGGCAATTTCCTGCAAAATTTCAGAGGCGGGTGTGATGGGGTATGATCCCAAAAACAGCTTTCTGCCCGAACGCTCGGCGGCAGCCAGCAGGCCCCACGAAGTAGCCAGGTTGCCTGTAACGTTGCGGTAAATCCCTTTTTCCAGGGCGGCAGGTTTGATTTTAAAAGTGTTGGCGAATGCTTCGATGGTGTGTGCAAAATTAAAACCCGCACTAAGGACCTTTTTGTTTGCCTCCACCACGAGCGGGTTCTTCTGGAATTTGGTCTCGAAGAATCTAAACGTACGTTCGTAGGTGCGGTTAAACATATAGAAGATCATGCCCAGTGCAAACATGTTTTTCGATTTCTGCGCCGATTTGTTATCGATGTGAAGGTCCTTCACGGCTTCCCTTGTGAGTGTGGTGATGGGCGCCTGCACAACCACGTGTCCGGTAAGTGAATCATCCGTCAGCGGATTAGATTCGTAACCTGCTTTGATAAGGTTTTTCTCAATGAAGGCATCGGTATCGAGTATGATGACGGCCTCTTCCGTAATCCAGCGCATATTTGCCTTGAGCGAAGCCGGATTCATGGCTACCAGCACATCGGCCTTGTCGCCCGAGGTATGTATGTCAACTTTTCCAAAATGGATCTGGAAACCCGACACCCCCGAAACAGTACCCTGGGGCGCCCTGATCTCGGCCGGGTAGTCAGGAAAAGTTGCGAAATCGTTTCCTGCAAAAGCCGTGGATTCAGAAAACAAGTTGCCTGTTAATTGCATGCCGTCACCGGAATCTCCCGCAAAACGGATGACTGCCTGGTCCAGTTCAACGACCCTGTCATTCTTAACTGTCATTTATTTTAACTTTTAATTCTTGCGGCAAAAGTAATTCTATTCTTGTTTAAGAAACCCCAAAAACAAGTATTTTCTTAACATATATTTTATCGGCCAAAACCCTTGCCCCTACGGCCTCACATTGTTCATTATTAACAATTTGACAAACAAACCATTGGGTTTTTGAACTGCCGGTAAAGAAAATTAGAATGATTCTGAATTTAAATAAGCCCCGGCCGGGTATGCTTTAAGGTCAGAACAATAATTTCCCGGGCGGCTTTATACACCTGTGCAAGTGCACTTTACAGCCGTTTTCCGCCAAAGGAGCAGGGAAACAAACACCAGCCGGGCAACACGCTAATTAGACTGACTAAAAATTTGTTGAATGCGTGATTTGTGTTTAAACAATATGAATATATTTGCGCCATTGTAAAATCTAAATAATTTAGCCATGGCTTATGTAATTAATGATGACTGCACAGCTTGTGGAAGTTGCATTGACGAGTGCCCTGTGGAAGCGATTTCCGAGGGAGATATTTATGTAATCGACCCTGACCTTTGTACCGATTGCGGTGCATGTGCAGACGTTTGCCCGGTAGAGGCAATTCATCCAGAATAATTCACCTGACAAACCATTTAAAGACCCCGGCCTGACGGCCGGGTTTTTTTTGCCAGGCCGTTACTGTTTTTATTTAATCCAAATAACAAACGGTCTGTCAATATTTCCTAATTTTGCCTTAAATATGGTAACACAGTCCCATGGACAATCTCGATTTTCTAAACAGTGCTGATCCGGATTTTATCGAATCGGTTTACAAGCAATACAAGGCCGACCCCGAATCGGTTGAGGAGAGCTGGCGCCGGTTTTTCAAAGGCTTCGACTTTGCCCTGGCCAACTATCCCTCAAAGTCTTCCTCCGGACTCCATACCTCAGACGAGTTCAAGGTCATTGACATGATCAACGACTACCGGCGCCGGGGACACCTTTTTACCAAAACAAACCCGGTACGAAAAAGAAGAGACTACACCCCTAAGCTCAACCTCGAAAACTACGGACTATCCGAAACCGATCTGGATAAAGTTTTTCATGCCGGCAACGAAATAGGCATCGGCCCGGCAAAACTCAGGGACATCAAGGCTTTTCTTGAGGAAACCTACTGCCGGTCCATCGGGGTAGAGTACCTGTTTATCAGGGACGTGGGCATCGTCAACTGGCTGCAAAAAAGATTTGAAAGCACACGCAACCTGCCTCATTACAATGAAGGCGAGAAAAAATATATTCTCCAGAAACTCAGGCGTGCCGTGGGTTTCGAGAAATTTCTTCAGAAAAAATTTCCGGGACAGAAGCGCTTTTCACTTGAAGGCGCCGAGGCACTCATCCCTGCTTTGGATGCCATCATGGAAAAAGGTTCGGAACTGGGTATCAACGAATTTATCATCGGCATGTCACACCGCGGACGGCTCAACGTCCTGGCCAATATCCTGCGCAAGCCCTTTGCTGATATTTTTTCAGAATTCGAGGGCCTGGCTTACGATGACGAGGGCCTGATGGGTGATGTAAAATACCATCTGGGCTATACCATTGAACGTACCTCCAGCATCAGTAAGCAAATCAAATTCACCCTTGCCCCCAACCCATCACACCTGGAAGCCGTTGATCCTGTAGTGGAAGGGATGACCCGTGCAAGAATTGACCAGATTTACAAGGGTGACAAAAACAAAATCGCGCCCATCCTCATCCACGGCGACGCATCCATCGCCGGGCAGGGCATTGTTTACGAAGTGGTGCAGATGCAGGACCTGAAGGCTTACGGAACGGGCGGAACCATCCACCTGGTCATCAACAACCAGATCGGCTTCACCACCGATTACCTGGATGCTCGCTCCAGCACCTACTGCACCGACGTTGCCAAAACCACCCTCTCGCCGGTGTTTCACGTCAATGGCGACGATGCCGAAGAGGTGGTCTTCGCCATCCAAATGGCCATGGAATTCCGTAACAAATTCCACAAAGATGTTTTCATCGACATCCTCAGCTACCGCAAATACGGCCACAACGAGGGTGACGAACCGCGTTTTACCCAACCCATCCTGTACAAGATCATTGAAAAACACCCGAACCCTTACGAGATTTACAAGGAAAGACTGATTGCCGAAGGCGTGGTTGATGATGCCGATTGCGAGGCTGCCGAAAAGGCTTTCAACGACAAACTGGAAACCAGTCTCGGCAAAGCCAAAAAAACGGAAAAAACCTCCATCGACAGCTTCCTTGCCGACACCTGGGCCGACATCCGGAAAGCCACCGACGAAGATTTCGAAAGTTCGCCCGAAACAGCGGTGCCCAAAAAGGAATTGCTGACCATCACCAAAAAGATCACGGATTTGCCGGCAGACAAAAAATTCTTCAGGAAAACCATCAGGTTACAGGAGCAAAGGCGAAAACTAGTACTGGAAGAAGGCCGGCTGGACTGGGCCATGGCCGAACTGCTGGCTTACGGCAGCCTGCTCAACCAGGGAGTGCCCGTGCGGATGACCGGCCAGGATGTGGAAAGGGGCACCTTTTCGCACCGCCACGCCGTGCTGAGCATTGAGGATAAAAGGGAAAAATACATCCCCCTCAATTTTATCAGCAAAAAACAACCGCCTTTTGAAATCTACAACTCCCTGCTTTCGGAGTACGGCGTGCTGGGTTTCGAGTACGGCTACTCGCTGGCATCACCCAACACGCTAACCATCTGGGAAGCACAGTTCGGTGATTTTGCCAACACCGCCCAGGCCATCTTCGACCAATTCATCAGCAGCGCAGAAGAAAAATGGAACGTGATGAACGACCTGGTGGTTTACCTGCCCCACGGTTACGAAGGCCAGGGCCCCGATCATTCCAGCGCGCGCATCGAGCGCTTCCTCATTCTGGCGGCCGAAAACAACATGCAAATCGCCAATTGCACCACGCCTGCCAATTTCTTCCACATCCTGCGCAGGCAGTTGCACCGGCCTTTCCGCAAGCCGCTCATCATTTTCACACCCAAGAGCCTGCTGCGCCACCCGCGCTGCATCTCTCCGCTAGAAGCAATTACCAAAGGGGGCTTTCGTGAAGTGATTGACGACGAGACCGCCGAGCCTGAAAAAATTAGCACCATTGCTTTTTGCAGCGGGAAGATTTTCTACGAACTGCAGGAAGAAAAAGAAAAACTTAAGAATGAAAACACCGCACTGGTACGCATTGAACAGCTTTACCCTTTTCCGAAAAAGCAAATCGACGCGCTGATGAAAAAGTACGGACGGGCAACGCGTTACCTGTGGGTGCAGGAAGAACCGGCAAACATGGGCCCATGGGAATTTATCCGCAAGACGATGGACGAAATAACATTTGAAATGATTGCGCGTCCGGCAAGCGGTAGTCCGGCAACAGGTTCACCAAAGTTTCATGCCATCAGGCAACGTAAAATAATTGACAAAGCCTTTTTCGAATGCGAATGTCCTTACATCTACGACGATTGCCAGATGGTCTGTATCGGAAACAAATGGAAATCCTTTGAAAAAGAATTAAAAGAGTTGAACGTCGAGCAAATCGACAGCAAGTTCCATTCGGGAATAAAACCGTTGAAATAAAAATTACATCGAGTCGTTGCGTGAAGATACTACTTAGTTCAGAGAATTATGATTGTAGAAATTAAAGTACCCAGTCCCGGAGAATCCATCAACGAAGTGCAGATTGCAGGCTGGCTGGTGGAAGAAGGCGAATATGTTGAAAGAGACCAGGATATTGTTGAGATTGACTCCGACAAAGCCACACTCAGCATTCCCGCCACCGAAAGCGGAACCATCAAACTTTTGGCCGAAGAAGGCGACACGGTGGAAATCGGTGCCGTCATTGCCTCCATCGACACCGAGGGCAAAGGCACGGCCAAAAAGAAAGTAGCGGAAAAGCCTGCTGCCGCTGCACCCAAAGCTGAACCGGCTGCCGGGAAACCGGCAGAAGCACCCAAACCCGCCCCGCAAAAAAGTGATTTAGACCTGACCCTGTCCCCCCTTGCCAAAAAACTCATGGAAGCCGAAGGCCTTGACGAACAGGAACTCGTTGACTTTTTCAGGAGCCACCGCATCGGCAAAAAAGATGTGGAGTACATTTTGCAACATCGGGAAGGTACTGCGGGAACGCAGTCGGCCACACCCGCCCTGACAAGTGCCTGGCCGGGAGGCCGCGAGAGCAAAACCGCCAAACTTTCCATGCTGCGCAAAAAGCTGGCCCAGCGGCTGGTATCGGTCAAAAACGAAACGGCCATGCTCACCACTTTCAACGAAGTGAACATGAGCCCCATCATGGAGATCCGGAAAAAATACAAGGAAATCTTCAAAGAGCAACACGGCATCGGACTGGGTTTCATGTCGTTTTTCACCAAAGCGGTTACGGAGGCCATCCCGCATTTCCCGCAGATCAATTCCCAATTTACCGGCGAGGAGATCGTCACCTTTGAATATGTTGACATCAGCATCGCCGTAAGCTCGCCCAAAGGGCTGGTGGTACCGGTTATCCGCAATGCCGAAATGCTGAGTCTGGCCGAAATCGAGAAGAAAGTGAAAGAGCTGGCGGTGAAAGCACGCGAAAACAAGATCACCCTCGAAGAAATGCAGGGCGGTACCTTTACCATCACCAACGGCGGGGTATTCGGTTCCATGCTTTCGACACCTATTTTAAATCCGCCCCAGAGTGCCATCCTGGGTATGCACAACATTGTTGAAAGGCCCGTCGCCGTTAACGGAAAAGTTGAAATCCACCCGGTGATGTACGTCGCCCTGAGTTACGACCACCGCATCGTTGACGGACGCGAGTCGGTAAGTTTTCTGGTCAGGGTGAAAAAAATGCTCGAGAACCCGGAACGCATGCTTTTCGGTGGCAAGTCAGGGACGGAAGTCCTGCTTGGGATTTAAACATCAGCAAGCCATGCAAACCAAGGTTGATTTTCTGGTCATCGGCACGGGCATCGCCGGATTGATCTACGCCCTTAAAGTCGCCGACCACGGCAGCGTTTGCCTGCTGTCGAAAACCTCAACCGACGACACCGCGACCAGTCAGGCCCAGGGAGGCATAGCCGCGGTGATGTACTCGCCGGATAACTACGAAAAGCACATCGCCGACACCATCCGTGCGGGCGCCGGTTTGAACGACGAGGAAATCGTCAGGATCACCATCTGCGAATCCACCGAACGCATCCGCGAGCTGATCGAATGGGGTACACAGTTCGACAAAGAAAAATCGGGACACTACGCACTGGCAAAAGAAGGCGGCCATTCCGAGTTCCGCATTCTTCACCACAAAGACAACACGGGCTTCGAAATTCAGCGGGCGCTCAGCGAAAAAGTCAGGCAGCACCCCAACATCCAAATCATGGAGAACCATTTTTCCATCGACCTGATCACCCAGCACCACCTCCACGAGCCGGTAACCCGCGACCGTCCCGACCTGACCTGTTTCGGGGTTTACGCGCTCGATAAAAGTACGGGCGAGATCAAAACCATCCTGTCGCGTGTGACCATGATCGCCAGCGGGGGGCTGGGCAATGTTTACCAAACCACCACCAATCCCGTGTTTGCCACCGGCGATGGCATTGCCATGGCTTACCGCGCCAGAGCCATCATCGATCACATCGAGTTCGTGCAGTTCCACCCGACCTCGCTTTACAATCCCGGCGAGAAGCCTTCCTTCCTAATCACCGAGGCCATGCGGGGTGCCGGGGCTATCCTGAAAACAAAAGCGGGCGAAGCTTTCATGGAAAAATACGACCCGCGCAAAGAGCTTGCTCCCCGCGACATCGTGGCCCGTGCCATCGACAACGAAATGAAACTGTCGGGCAGCGAGTACGTTTACCTTGACGCGCGTTCCATCACCAGGGAAGAAATGCTCACGCACTTCCCCACCATTTACGCCAAGTGCCTGAGCGTGGGCATCGACATCACCAAAGACATGATCCCCGTGGTGCCCGCGGCACATTATTCCTGCGGCGGCATCAAAACCGACAAAAACGGGCTCACCAGCGTGAAGAATCTTTACGCTTCGGGCGAGGTGGCCTGCACCGGCCTGCACGGCGCCAACAGGCTGGCATCCAATTCCCTGCTTGAATCGGCCGTTTTTTCACACCGCGCGGCACAGCATGCCGTCAGCTGTTTCAGGGAAAACGGTTTTGCCGACGCCGTTCCCGACTGGGATGCCGAGGGAACCGTCCTCAATGAAGAGATGATCCTCATCACGCAGTCGAAAAAAGAGGTGCAGTCCATCATGAGCAACTACGTCGGCATCGTCAGGTCGAACCTGCGGTTGAACCGGGCACTCAACCGCTTGAAAATCATTTACAACGAAACGGAGGACCTGTACAACAAATCCGTCCTCACCGAAGAAATCTGCGAACTGCGCAACCTGATCAATGTGGCTTACCTCATCATCAAAATGGCCATGAATCGCAAGCAAAGTATCGGCTTGCATTACAATATCGATTACCCGGCAAACCCACCCAAAACCTGAAAATTATGGCACTCATTCGTTCGGTAAAAGGAGTCAGACCCAAATGGGGAAAGGATTGTTTCATCGCCGATAACGCCACGCTGACCGGAGATGTGGTCATGGGCGACCATTGCAGTGTGTGGTTCAACGCCGTGGTGCGCGGCGACGTGCACTACATCCGTATCGGCAACAAAGTGAACATCCAGGACGGCGTGGTCATTCATTGTACTTACCAAAAAGCACCTGTCAACATCGGCAACAACGTATCCATTGCACACAGCGCGGTGGTGCACGGCTGTACCATTCACGACAATGTGCTGGTGGGCATGCGTGCCATTTTGATGGACGGCGTGGTGGTGGAAAAAAACTCGGTGATTGCCGCGGGTGCGGTAGTCCTAAAAAACACGGTGATCAAGTCCGGCAGCGTGTACGCCGGCGTACCCGCGAAAAAAATAAAAGACGTGGACACCGCACTCCTCGAAGGTGAGATCCTCCGCATCGCCAACAATTACAATATGTACGCAAGCTGGTACGGCTGACCTCAGGCACAGTCAGGCTCATCGCCTGAAAAAATCGTCAAATTACTTGACTTTGGTTTTTCAATAATTTTAACTTTGTCCCGTCAATTCAAATCACATGCGCCAGACTTTTGAACATTCGCAACTTTCACACCGCCCCGGCAGTTGCCTCTACGAGTGCTGGATGTTCTATGTGGCCTGATCCCCCCCAACCTGACAGAATCACCACCGGTTGAAATCTGTGCCCCCTTTGCTGGTCACTGCTTTCGGTCTGTGAGAATACCCCCGCCCTGACGGGACGGGTAAACTAATTTGCGAAAAAGATATTTAGCATGAACATCTCCGATAACACAACAGCGCTTTCCTCCGTCAGCCGGGGAAAAAAAGGAGTCGAGGGGGTCATTTTCGACATCAAGCACTACGCCATCCACGACGGACCGGGCATCCGGCAGACGGTTTTCCTGAAAGGCTGCCCTTTGTCGTGTTGGTGGTGCCACAATCCCGAAAGCCGCGACAAAGAGATCTTTACTTACGAAAAACAGGAAACGATTGACGGACGTAAACTGTACTATACCGAAACCGTGGGAAAAAACTACGGCATGGTTGAACTGCTGAGCGGTCTGGAAAAAGACCGCATCTTTTTCGAGGAGTCGGGCGGAGGGGTGACCTTTTCGGGGGGCGAGCCGCTGCTTCAGGCGGATTTCCTCCTGGAAGCACTGCGGCAATGCAGGCAGCGCGAAATCCATACCTGCGTTGACACCACCGGATTCGTGTCGTCATCGCGGATGGAAGAAGCCGCCCGCCACACCGATTTGTTTTTGTACGATCTCAAGGTGATGGACGACCGTCTGCATCAAAAGTACACCGGAGTCAGTAACGTGCAGATTCTTGACAACCTGCAGTTGATCGACAGCCTGGGGAAAGAGGTCTGGATTCGCTACCCCCTCATCCCGGGCCTGAATGACGACGAAAACAATGTGTTTCGTATGCTGGACTTCCTGACACGTTTGACACGCAAACCGCCCGTACAGTTGCTGACGTACCATAAAATCGGGAAACACAAGTACAGCCGGTTCGGGATACCGTACAAAATGAAAGGGGTGGAAGAACCATCCCCCGAAGAGATAGAAAACATTAAAAAACACTTTGAAGATGCCGGGTTTGAGGTAAGCATTGGCGGGTAAAGGTGGAAGGCTGCTGCCACGGGTTCCACGGGTTGAAACCCGTGGAAACTGATGGGCTCCAAACCAGGATAAACCGAATCAGTTACCCCGGCCTTCAGGCCGGGAATGAAGCACAATCAGTTACCCGGTCGTTCAGGGGCCGGGTTCAAAGCAAAAGAATCAGTTACCCGGACTTTCAAGTCCGGGACGAACTCCGGTCCTTCAGGGCCGGCAGCAAAACAAAAAAAACCATGAACCAAAGAATCAAAAAACTCCGCGACCAGAGCCAGAACGCCATCCCGCGCATATCGGCGGAAAGAGCGTTGCTGGTAACCGAATTTTACAAAAGCGGCCTGGCGCAGCAGGTGTCGGCACCCGTGCGCAGGGCGCTGGCATTCAAATACATTCTGGAAAACAAAAAAATCTGCATCAACGACGGTGAACTGATCGTCGGGGAACGCGGTCCCGAACCCAAAGCCGTGCCCACCTACCCGGAGATCAACCTGCACTCTCCGGAAGACCTGGAGGTTCTGCACAACCGTCCCAAAGTGTGGTTTCGCTCCGACGAAGAAACCCGGCGTGCCTACAAAGAAGTGGTCATCCCCTTCTGGAAGGGAAAAACCAACCGCGAAAGAATCTTTGCCAACCTGGATCGGGAGTGGAAAGACGCTTACCAGGCAGGTGTGTTCACCGAATTTCAGGAACAGCGTGCCCCGGGACACACCGTTCTCGGGAAAAAGATGTTTCAAAAAGGCTTTCGCGACCTGAAGGAAGAAGTTGCCCGGGCCATGGAAAAACTGGATTTTTTCAACGACCCCGAAGCTCTGGACAAGCGCGAGGAACTGAAAGCCATGGACATTGCTGCCGACGCCATCATTCTTTTCGCGGAACGCCATGCCCGGAAGCTGGAAGAGCTGGCAAAGGCAGAATCCGATGCCGACCGGAAGATCGAGCTGATGGAAATGGCTGCCATCTGCCGGAAGGTTCCCGCTCACGCACCCGAAACTTTCCACGAGGCTTTGCAGCACTACTGGTTCATCCACGTGGGGGTCGTTACCGAGGTGAACCCCTGGGACAGCTTCAATCCCGGGCGGCTCGACCAGCACCTGATGCCGTTTTATGAAAAGGAAACCCGGGCGGAAACCCTGACCCGGGAAAGTGCCAAAGAACTGCTTTCATCGTTCTGGATAAAATTCAACAACCATCCGGCACCACCCAAGATCGGTGTAACGGCCAAAGAAAGCAGCACCTACACCGATTTTGCCCTCATCAACCTGGGCGGGGTAAAAGAAGACGGGTCGGATGCCGTGAACGAGATGACCTACATTCTGCTGGATGTGATCGAAGACATGCGGCTGTTGCAGCCCAGCTCGATGATCCAGGTGAGTAAAAAAAACTCCGACCGTTTCATCAAAAGAACGGCACGGATCATCAAAACGGGTTTCGGACAACCCTCGGTCTTCAACACCGATGCCATCATCCAGGAATTGCTGTACCAGGGGAAAGACATCATCGACGCACGCAACGGCGGTGCCAGCGGCTGCGTGGAAACAGGCGCCTTCGGTACCGAGAGTTACATCCTGACGGGCTACTTCAACCTGGTGAAAATTGCTGAGCTGACACTCAACAACGGCACCGACCCCGTCACGGGTAAACAGGTCGGACTGAAAACAGGTGAAGCGGAGAGCTTCCAAAGTTTTGAGGAACTGATGGAGGCTTTCAAACAGCAGCTTAATTACTTTGTGGACATCAAGGTCAAGGGAAGCAACATCATCGACCGCATTTACGCCAAAAACATCCCCGTTCCCTTCCTGTCGCTGCTCATTGACGACTGCATCGTCAAAGGAAAGGATTACAACGCCGGCGGAGCCCGCTACAACACCAGCTACATCCAGGGTGTGGGGCTGGGCAGCCTGACCGACATCCTCACTTCGTTGAAATACCACGTTTTCGACAAAAAGGACATGAGCATGCAGCGGTTGCTGGATGCCGTAAAGCACAATTTTGAAGGTGAGGATGAGTTGCGGTTCAAGCTGCTGAACCAAACACCCAAATACGGCAACGATGACGATTACGCTGACACGCAGGCCGTACGAATTTTCGAAATCTTTTTCGATGCCGTCAACGGCAGGCCCAACACCAAGGGGGGGCATTTTCGCATCAACCTGCTGCCCACCACTTCGCATGTGTATTTCGGCAGCGTGACGGGCGCCACCCCCGATGGCCGCCTGGCCCGCAAACCGCTGTCGGAGGGCATTTCGCCATTCCAGGGCGCCGACCGCAAAGGGCCGTCGGCCGTCATCAAATCGGCGGCAAAAATTGACCACCTGCGCACGGGCGGCACCCTGCTGAACCAGAAATTCACCCCGCAAATTCTGGAAGACGACAAGGGACTGGACTCGCTGGTGCACCTGATCAGGGCGTACTTTCGCATGGACGGGCATCACATCCAGTTCAACGTGGTGACGGCCGGGACACTGCGTCATGCCCAAAAACACCCCGAAGAACACAAAGACCTGATCGTGCGTGTTGCCGGCTACAGCGACTACTTCAACGACCTGGGCGAAGAGCTGCAGGACGAGATTATCCGCCGGACGGAAAATGTTGCTTTTTAAATCTTTTCAACCCGGACGCAAGCGTTCTCTTCCAGAAAAAACCCACCCCTAACCCCTCCAAGGCGGGGAACAAGCTTTCTAAAAGTTGTATATGCTTGAGGCGCTTGATCTCAATCCGGGATGTAAAATAGTTGAGCAGTTAACCGGCTCTACTCAAATTGTTTGGGAACGCCGCAGATCATCACGAAGTTTTTGTCGGCTGATTTGTTGCGGTACTGGTGTTTTTCATCGGGAAGGACCAGTGCGAAATCACCCTGGCGGATGGGCTGCTCTTCACCGGCCTCGTTCACCAGGGCACCTTCACCCTCAATGCAGTAAT